>JAEZBP010000497.1 GCA_023427125.1 Pseudomonadota bacterium
GAGTCCGATCGCGCCGCGGCTCGTCGCGCCGAGGTTCGACGTCAGGATCACGATCGCGTGGCGGAAGCTCACCGCCCGGCCGGTTCCGTCGGTGAGGCGCCCCTCGCCGAGCACCTGCAGGAGCAGATCGAAGACCTCCGCGGCGGCCTTCTCGATCTCGTCGAGCAAGAGCACGCAGAAGGGCTGTTGGCGCAGCGGCCGGGTGAGATCGCCCTCGCCGCCCCGCCCGTCGACCAAGCGCTGAGCGCTCGACGGATACGCGTACTCGCTCATGTCGAGCCGGACGACGCGCGCACGATCGCCGAAGAGGTACTCGGCGAGGCTGAGCGCGCTCTCGGTCTTTCCCACGCCGGTCGGCCCCATGAAGAGGAACGAGGCGATCGGCCGCTGAGGATCGTCGAGCCCGGCCTTGAGCACCGCCACCACGTTGGCGAGCCGCGAGACCGCGAGCGGCTGGCCGTGCACGCGCTCGCCGAGGAAGGCCTCGACCGCCGAAAGCACGAGGGGCGCGTCCGGATCGACCAGCGCGCGCGGGTAGCCGGTCTGCTCGCAGAACGCGCGGGTCGCGTCGTCGGCCGAGAGCGGCGTCGATCGGCGGGCCGCGCCGCGCGCCATCTGCTCGACCAGCCCGATCCCCGAGCCCGGCAGCCCGTCGGCGTCGCCGAAGCGCACGATCAAGTCGAGCGCGCGAGAGAGCGCGTCCTCGCCAAAGCTCACGCGATGCGCCGCGCCGTGCGAGCGCGCGATGCGGGAGAGCACATCGAACGCGTCCGGCCCGTCGAGCGGCGGCACCCGCACCCGGCGCAGCTTCGCGAGGAACGCCGGCTCGAGCGCCTCGGCGGCCGCCAGCGAGTCGGGGCTCGCCTCGAGCACCAGCGTGAGCTCGCGCTGCTCGAGGAAGGGCTCGAGGAGCCGCGGCAAGGTCATGCCCGAGCTCGCGCCCCCCGCCGTCACCGACACCAGCTCGACCAGGTCGCCGAGCACCAGGATCGCGCCCGAGGAGCGGGCCTGCGCGATGACGGCGAGCGCGCGCTCCTGCCACTGGCCGAGGAAGATCGCGCCGGCCACCAGCCGGCTCGGCGTGACGAGCACCACCTTGCGATCGAGCAGCACCTCCGGCGCGCGGCCGGCATGGAGGCGGTGCGCGAGCTCCTGCACGATGGCGGTCTTGCCGGCGCCGGAGGGGCCGACCAAGAGCACGCTCTCGCGCGCGGCGAGGACCCGCGCGAGCTGATCGACCACCGCGTCGCGCGCGTGGCAGCGCGGGATGCGGCCGAGCTTGGCGCTCATCACGAGATCGGTGCCGAGCCCGCCGAAGGCGGCGTCGTCCTCGGGCGGCTCCTCGTCCCGCTCGGCGCTGTGCGCGCGCTCGGGATCGGGCCCGCGCGCGGCCAGCAGGCGCTTGCCGTCGAGGTTGCGCCAGGTGACGACGAGCTCCTCGACGCGCTCGCCGCGGTCGTACTCGTGCGCGCGCACCTCGTCGACGTCCGCGAGGTGGAAGCGGCCTCGCACGATCTCCTCGGCCCACGGCGCGATGCTCTCGGCGCCCTGGATCACGAAGCGCGACCCCACCCGCGGGAGCCACACCTCGTGGGTGTCCTGATCGGCCGAGAGGCGGCGGTGCAGCACCGTCACCCGCAGCGGCAGCGAGATGAGCCGGCCGTGCTGCACCGCGCGGAGGACCACGTCGATCGATCGACGCGAGAGCTCCTCGAGATACGTGTCGTCCTCGGGCCGGAGGGTGCCGAGCGCGAGCTCCCCGGCGAGCACCCGCGAGAGCTCGTCGAGCGCGCTCGCGAGATCGGAGCCGTAGGTCGCGTAGTGCGGGTGCGTGAGCGACGCGACGGTGTACGCGTCGTTCTGGTGCTGGCGCACGAAGACGTGGAACTTGCGCTGCATGCTTCAGGCGCTCCCCTCGCGGGAGGCGAACGCGCGCGCGAGCCGCTGGCGCAGGCACTCGCGGATCCCTCGCGCGAGCTCGGTGCGTTGCAGGGCGACGCCGGTCTCCGGATCGATCGCGTGGCCCTGCTCGAAGCGGCGGCGCACCGGCAGCGCGGGGCGGGGATTCGGTGCGGCCTGTCCGAGCCGCCGCGCCTCGAGGAAGGCCGCGTGCTCGCGATCGAGCGCGGTCAGCCGCTCGACCGGATCGCCGGCGCCGGCGTCGTCGACCCGCGCCAGGCCGGCGATCAGATCCGGCCCGCTGTAGCGGAGATCGAGGTGGAAGCCGGCCTCCGACGCCACGAGCTCGGCGGCGCGGATCGCCGAGAGCGAGATCGCGTAGCCGTCGACGCCCTCACGCTTGTCGGGATCGAAGGGCGCCTCGGCCGCCGTCCACACCGCGCGGCGGCGCACCCACACCGCCACGTCGCCGCGGCCGGCCCACGACCAGGCGAGCGCGTGGGTGAGGTCGGCCGCGAGCGCGCCGGAGCTCGGATCGGCGGTCGCAGGCAGGACGCGCACGAGCACGTGCTCGGGCGCCTCGTCGATCGCCTGCGCGCGGTGCAGCGCCTCGGCGAGCGCGAGCCGCAGCTCGAAGAGCGCCGAGATCGCGCGCGGCGCCGGACGCGGTGAGGACGGGAACACCGGCGTCTCTTGCACCAGCACGCTGGTGACCAGCGACTGCCCCCATCGATCGAAAGCGGACGGGACCTCGATGCGAGTCTCGTAGGCCTCGCGAGCGAGCACCTCGTCCTCGAAGCGGGCGAGCTCGACCTCGACGCGCTCGAGCTCGGCGCCGAGATCGGTGGCCAGCGACAATCGCGGCCAGTCCTCGTCGCGCAGCGTGCGCTGCGAGTAGCGCGCGAGGAGCTGCGAGCCGACGTCGCGCGCGTGCTCGATCACCTCGGCGTGGCGCTCGAGCCAGCCGCGGATCTCGGCGTGCACCGCCTCGAGCTCGGGGTAGCTCTCGATGCGCGGTGGCGGCGCCGGCGGCTCGCCCTGTGGCGAGAGCAGCGGCGTCACCTCGATGCCGACCGAGCTCGCCTCGCGGTGCAGCGAGACCAGCGTGGTGCCCTCGGCCGGCATCGCGACGAGCCGCCGCGCGAGCGGCACCACGAGCTCCTGCTCGACGACGCGGCGCAGCGCCCGCGCGCCGTAGCGCGGATCGAAGCCGCGGGCGGCGAGCACCTCGAGCAGCGCGTCCTCGACCTCGACGAGCACGCCCTGCCGCCGAAGCCCGCGCCGGCTCATCAGCTCGAGGATCGCGCGCTCCGCCAGCGGACGGACCGCGTCACGGGCGAGCGCGCGGTAGGTCACGATCCGGTCGATGCGGTTGAAGAGCTCGGGCCGGAAGAACGCGCGCACCGCCGAGACGTAGTGCGGCGCGCGATCGGGCAGCTCCGCGCCCTCGAAGCCGATCGAGGAGTCCGCCTCGCGCACCCCGAGGTTCGAGGTCATCAGCACGACCGTGTTGCAGAAGTCGGTCGTGCGGCCGTCGGCGGAGGTGAGCCGGCCTTCGCCGAGGAGCGCGAGCAGCGCGTCGAAGATCGCCGGGTGCGCCTTCTCGATCTCGTCGAAGAGCACGACCGCGAAGGGCTGCTGGCGGATGCGCCGCGTGAGCTCGCCGTCGGGCCGCTGCGCGTCACCGAAGAGGCGCGTCGCCGACCATGGGTCCGAGAGCTCGCTCATGTCGAAGCGGACGATCCGCTCGGCGCTGCCGAAGAGGTACTCGGCGAGCGCCTTGGCGGTCTCGGTCTTGCCGACCCCGGTCGGGCCCACGAGCAGGAGCGAGGCGATGGGCTTCTGGGGATCGCCGACGCCCTGCTGGAGCGTGGTCACGAGCTCGGCGACCGCCTCGGAGGCGGCCGGCTGCGCGACGATGCGGCGGGTGAAGTGGGCGAGCACCTCCTCGTGAGGCCGGCCGTCCTCCTCCCAGAGCACGAAGCGCGGCAGGCCGCTCTCGGCGGCGAAGAGATCGACGAGCGCCTGGCGATCGAGCGCGCGCCGCCCGTCCTCGTCGCGGCGGCTGGCCGGTGACTCGGTCGCGAGCTGCTCGAGCAAGCGCACCGCGCGCCCCGGCAGGCACTGGCTCGCGGCGAAGCGCCGGGTCAGCGCGAGCACCGCCGCCGGCACCTCGGGATCGACGCGAACGTTCTCGCCGCTCGCCATCCCGGCGCGCTCGAGCTCCCGCGCGCGCTGCACCACCACGCGGAGCGACGTCTCCTCGTCGAGCGGCGGCACCTCCACGACGGAGAAGCACGCGAAGAAGCTCGGCGCGAGATCGCGCGCGGCCTCGAGGCGCTCGGGCGTGCACTCGCCGAGGACCCGCAGATCCTTCTGCGCGAGGTGCGGCTCGAGGAAGCCGGCGACGTTCGTGTCCTCGTGTCGCGTGCGCCCCGCCCACACCAGCGAGGCCAGATCGTCGACCACCAAGAGATCGCCGCGCGCGCTCAGCTCGTCGACCATCGCGTCGCAGCGCGCCTCCCACTGCCCGACCACGCTCATCCCGGAGATGAGCCGGTTGGCGTCGACGCGCCACGCGTCCATCCGCGCGTGCAGGCGCGCCTCGTTCGCGGTGAGCCGCGCGATCACCGCCTCGATGATCGCGGTCTTTCCCGCGCCGCTCGGGCCGACCAAGAGCACCGCGGCGCCGGGGCGCGCGACGCGCCGCGCGATCGCCTCGATCATCGCCTCGCGGCCGATGACGCGCGGGCTCTGCCCATCGAGCACGCGGTGGACGACGTTGACGCCGACCTCGCGCAGGGTGACCGGCGGCACCTCACGGCGGCGGCGCGCGCGATCGACCTCGCTCGGCTCGCTCTTCGTGGGGCGCTTCTTGTGGATCGTGCGCGGCAGGATCGTCGGCAGCTCGAGATCGACCTCGAGCAGATCGAGGTGCTCGTACGAGCGGCAGCTCGCCCCGTCGAGCTCGTCGATCAACGAGCGCGCGTCCTTGCCGCCGAGCTCGCGGAGCCAGCGCGGGAGCGCGGCCTCGAGGCTCGAGGCGCGATCGATCAAGAAGCGCTTGGTGCCGAGGCGCGGGACGGTGGCCTCGCAGAAGTCCTCGGTGGGCCAGCGCCGGAGCACCACGCTCAGCCGCCCCTGCCAGCGCCGATCGTCCTGGAAGCGCACCTCCGTCTTCACGCGGCGCAGGCTCGTCTCGGGGCAGTAGAGGTAGCCCGGCATGCTGCGCTGCGAGCCGTCGAAGACCCGCTGCATCAGCGCCAGCGCGACGTCGTCGTAGAGCGTCGACGGGCTCCGGCCCACGAAGCGCCGCGCGTCCACGAAGGGCACCGTGACCTCGTGGTGCTCGCCCTTCTGCGAGACGAGGATGGCGAAGGGGTAGAGCATCTACAGGCCCAGCCCTCTCGCCAGGGCGCGCTGCGCACCGGAGAAGAAGACGCCGTCGTAGAGCGCGGCCAGCATGAAGCGCTCGTAGATGCGCTCGAGCCGGGGCTCGAGCGGCGCGCGCAGGCCGAGCGCGCGGTCCTCGGCGACGCCGCGGCCCTCGTGGATCGTGCGCCGCACCGTCTTGGGGAGCGCCTCGACGAAGCGCTCCCAGGCCGCCCTGGTGTGCTCGCGGGTGAGCACCGCCGCGTCGGGCTCGTAGCCGATCAAGGCGCGCTGCGTCGTGCCCGCTTCGTAGTGCTCGTGCGCGCCGTGCTCCGCGCGCAGCAGGACGGCGGCGTGCGGGCCGTCGAAGCGCAGGGCCATCACGCGATCGCCGAGCTCGACCTCGTTGACGAGCCGATCGACGAAGGGCTTGAGCTTGTCGTCGGGCTCGAGGTCGAGAGGCATCTCGCCGAAGACCTTCACCGTCTCTTCGTCCGTCTCGAGCTGCTGCGGCGGGCGCACCTCCACGCCGTAGTACCTCACGCGCCAGCCCCGCTCCTGCGCGAGCGCGCAGTAGAGGGTGAAGAGCCGGCGCCACAACGGCGAGGCGCTCACCCGGGTGGCGAGCACGAGGATCGCGCGATCGGGCGCGGCGACCCCGCGCGAGGCCAGGCCGAGCCCGAGCGCCTTGATCCGCTCGACGACCGCCGCGTGCTCTTTGCGCAGCCCGGCCGTCGCCTCACCGTCGCGCTGCTGCGCCAGCTCGTGCGCGAGATCCTCGAGCGACTCGGCGTGGGCGCGGAGCGCCTCGTACTCGGCGATCAGCGCGCCGTCCTCGCCCACGTTGGCGAGCTGCCTCTGGAGCGCCTCGTAGCCGCGCAGGTAGCGCGGGCTCGCCAAGAGGCGCTCGACCCGGCTCGCCTCGAGCCGCAGATCCCGCACCACCGGCGAGCCGCCGCAGCGATCGACGAAGTAGCGCAGCTCGCTCACCGCGCGGAGCGTCCTCTGCTGCGCCTCGTCGCTCGCGCCGTCCCCGGCGCGTGCCCGCTCGAACGTGAACGCGATCTCGTCGGCCTCGATGCGTGAATGCAGCGTGCCGGGCTCGAGGCCGCGCGTGCTCGCAAACTGCCGCGAGGAAGCGAGATGCCTCGCGATGGGCGCGGCCAGCCCTCGCTCGAGCGCGCGCTTGAGCGGCCTCGCCCCGTAGCGGGCGTCGATGCCGCGCTCGACGAGGAGCGCCCGCACCTCGGCCGGCACCTCGAGCCGCACCCCGCGGTGGTGGAGGCCCTCGCGCCGCCCGAGCCGCTCGAGCTCGCGGAGCGCGATGCCCTCGATCGCCTCGGGGCCGAGCGCCGCGAAGGGCACGATGTGATCGATCCGGCCGACCAGCTCGGGCCGGAAGAAGCGGCGCGCCTCGCGCGAGAAGTGCTCGGCCCAGCTCGCGGTGCCGCCCTCCCCGAAGCCGACGCTCGCCCGCAGCGTGTCGACGCCGAGGTTCGACGTCATCACCACCACCACGTTGCGGAAGCTCGCGGTGCGCCCGGCCTCGTCGCTGAGCCGCGCCTCGCCGAGCACCTGCAGGAGCGCGTCGAACGCCACCGGGTGCGCCTTCTCGATCTCGTCGAGCAAGAGCACGCAGAAGGGCGCCTTGCGGATCTCGCTGACCAGCTTGCCGGGCTGGCCGCCGAGCCCGACGAAGCGCTGCACGGCCTCGCCGGTCGCGAGCTCGCTCATGTCGAAGCGCACCAGCCGCCGCGCGGAGCCGTAGAGGATCTCGGCGAGCGCCTTGGCCGTCTCGGTCTTGCCGACGCCGGTCGGGCCGACGAAGAGGTAGGAGCCGAGCGGGCGGCCGGGATCGCCGAGCCCCGCCTTCAAGACGCCGATCAGATCGACCATCCTCGAGACGGCCTCGGGCTGGCCGACGATGCGCGCCTCGAACGCCGCGCGCACCTCGCGGGCGTCGAGCGGCAGATCATCTCGCACCAGCACCGGCGGCATCCCGGACTCGCGGCAGAACGTGTCGACGACCGCTTCGCGATCGAGCACCGCCGGCGGCCGCTCGCGCGCGAGCGCGTCCTCGATGGTGCGCGAGAGCAGCGCGAGGCTCGCCGCGTGGACGCTCGCGTGGCCGCCGAAGCGCGCGCCGAGCTCCCGCGCGCCGCGCACCGCCGCCTCGCTCACCTCGATCTTCTTGGCGAGAGCGCGCGCGACCCCGCGGAGGATCGCCAGCGACGCCGGCCCGTCCGGCTCCTCGACCCGCACCGGCGTGAACGCCCGCGCGACGCCCGGCTCGCGCCGCTCGCGGCGCGCCCCCTCCTCGGTGGTGGCCTCGCCGATCACCCGCAGCCGCCGGCGCAAGAGGTGCGGCCGCAGGAGCTGCGCGACGTTCTCCTCGGACTGCGCGGACTTGCCCGCGTCGAGCAGGGCGAGCACCGAGCCGAGGTACCAGACGTCGCCGGTGGCGGTGATCTCGTCGATCACGCCGAGCGTCTGGCTGCGCCAGTCAGCGAACATGGAGCGGCTCGCGATCAGGCGCGTGCCGTCGGCGTGCCAGAGCCGCCTCGCGCCGTCCTTCTCGAGGCTGGCCTTCTTGGCGAGCCGATGCGCGAGCTCGTGGATCGCCGTCGTCTTGCCCGCGCCCGGCGCGCCGACCAGCACCAGCGCGCCGCCGCTCGCGTCGAGCTCTCGCTCGAGGCGATCGCAGAGCGCGCCGAGCTCCACCGCGCGACCGAGCTCGCCCCGGCGCGCACGCTCGGTGAGATCGATCGCCAACAGATCGAGGCGCGGCGTCGGGAGGCGGCGCTTCTTGGCCGAGCGCTCGGGCTCCTCGTCGTCCTCCTCGCGCACGACCGGCGCGGGCAGGTGGTCTTTGCCGAGGTAGCGCCCGGTGAACGCAGCGAGCGGCGGCGGCGTGACCTCGAGGGTGATGGTGTGGAGCTCCTCGCCGAGCTCGATCCGGCGGGCGGAGAGCTCCCCGGGCGAGAGCCGCGGCAGGTACTCGGCGAGGAACTTCGTGGCCTCGTCGGCGACGTTGCCGCGGGCGGCGAGCCAGTGACGCAGATCCCAGCTCGGGAACCAGAGGCGCTCGTACTCCTTGTGGCGCGAGACCGTGCAGCTCACTCGCATCGGGCGCCGCTCGAGCGCGAGCTCGCCGTGCACCGGCAGCGCGTCGCCGAGCACGTATGACGCGAGCTCGGCGTTGTCGGGGCTCGCAAAGCGATGGAGCAGCCGCGGGTGGGTGCGCTCGAGCCGATCGCTGAGCAGCAGCGTCAGGTCCATCAGCCCATCCTCGAGCTCCTCCGCGAAGACGCAGGTGTCCGGCTCGGCGGCGACCCGCACGAGCACCTGCCCCCCGTAGAGCCGGCGGACGAAGAGGGCGATCTCGAGCTTCACGGGCGCAGGCTACCCAAGCCCGCGTCCGCGCGTCTCGCGGTTTCCGCGCCCTCAATAGCGCGGGTTGTCGTACGTGACGTCGTAGCCGGTCGTGCTGCCGGGCGGGTGGACCTGGCGCACGTCGCAGTCGATCGTCTCGCCGGTGACGGGATCCACGCTCACCGTCACGTCCGCCACCCGCCACATGGCGCCGACGCTCACGTCGCCTCGGCGGCCCATGAACCGGGGCACGAGATCGGGGGCCTGCCCGTAGGTCGCGACGCGCCTGCCTCCGCAATAAACATTGACGAGCGGCCGAGCGCGATCGCCGCTGTAGTTCTGGACCATGATGCGGAAGGTCTCACCGTCGCGCGGGTTGTCGACGTTGATGTTCTCCGGCACGCCGGTGCCCTCGGAGAGGTTGTTGTCGATGTCGAGCCGCGGGTTCGCGCACGCGCCGAGCGCGCGCCACTGATCGCCCTGCGGGCCGTTCTCGCAGCGCGAGAGCGGCGTGCTGGGGTAGCCCCAGTCGGCACGCGTCACCGGACCGTCGGTGACCGGGTGCCTCGTCAGGCGCACCATCGCCTCGCAGTTGCCCCAGCCGCACGCGGCCTCCGGGATCGGCTGGAACGCGGTGCCGCCGCGCACGTACCACTCCTGCGTGTCGTTCGGGCGATGCAGGAAGAGGTCGAGATCCTGCGTCTCGCTCTCCGGGTAGCACATCTCCACCCGTAGCCCGGGCCCGGCGACGTGCACGACCCACGAGCACTCGAGCACGGCGCCGCCCGGCGCGGTCACCGCCAGCGTCACACGGTAGTCGCCGCTGAGCCGCGGCGTGAGCGTCGCGTTCTGGCTGGTGGCGCCGCTGAGCTCGAAGCTCTCGAGGCGCGGCGCGAGATCGTCGCAGGGCCCGCCCTGCACCGACCAGCGCCAGCTGCGGGCCGGACCCGCGTAGAAGTCGCGCCCGCGCAGCGGGTACGCCGCGAATGGCTCGCCGACAGGCACGCGCGGGTCCCCCGGGCTTGGGCAGTCGATCGGGCAGACGCGCTCGTCCGAGCATCCATTGCAGAGGTCGTCGCGGCCGGTGCACACGTCGGGGTTCGGCAGGATGCCGCCCTCGCAGACACCCCAGGTGCCAGCGCCGGTGCACACCTGCGACCCATCCTGGCACGCCCCGACGTCGCGCCGGCCGGGCGGCCCGGCGAAGCAGCCCTGCACCTCGCCCGGCGCGCACGCGCAGCCCTCGTCGACCTGACCATCGCAGTCGGCGTCCGCGCCGTTCCCGCAGAGCTCGGAGGCGCCGCAGCCGTCCTCGACGGCGACGCAGCCAGCGTCGATCCCGGCATCGCGGCCCGCGTCCGTGCCTGCGTCGGCGCCGGCATCGCGCCCGGCGTCGCGACCACCGTCGCGCACGGCCGCGTCGAGCACGTTGGGGTCGTCGACCTCCGCGCCGGTGCGCGCGCCGCACGCGGTAAGGAGGAGCAGAGCGAGGAGGCCGCTGCGATGGGTCACGATCCGCGCAGCGTGAGAGTGAGCCGGCCCGAGAGCAAGCGGTCGAGCAGATCGGCTCAGATCAAATCAGCGGGCCCGGGCAGCCGAAGTCGACGTCGACGCTCGCGACGCTGCCGCTCTCCACCGCGGTGCACTCGGCGCCGTAAAAGGTGATCGTGTTCGATCCTGCGTCGTAGTCCCACCCGCTCGCGTGGGACTCGTCGCGCGGGATCAGCGCCCCGCCGTCGAAGCGGACCTGGAAGAGGCGCGGGTCGCGGGTCGGTCCGCTCAGCTCCACGACGCAGCTCGGCGGGATGATCGCCGCGGCGATCGCGTCGAGCGCCGTGCTGAGCTCGGCCGCCGAACGCGCGTTGAACGGCGTCGTGGTGCCGCCCGCCTCCGCCATCTGCCGCAGCGTTCCGTCGCTGCCGCTGAGGTCGGCGCCGAACCCGAGGATGTAGGTGTTGATCCCGGCCGCGCGGAGCGCGGCGATCGCCGCGATCGTCTCCTCGACGGTCTCCTCGGTCCACCCGTCCGGCAGCTCCGGCCCGCAGTTGGGCAGGCCGTCGGTGGCCAGCAGGACGTAGCGGCCGATCGGGTTGACCGGCACCGTGCCGTAGTACGCGCGGGCTGCGTCGAGCGAGGTGTGGGTCGGCGTCGCGCCGGTGTTCGCGAAGGCGCACCCGAAGAAGTCGCTCGAGAGGCCGTTGACCGTCGCGTTGATCGCGGTGGCGTTCCGCGAAGCGATCGGGTTGCGCACCGTCCCGGCGCCGCATGCGCCGTCCCCGGGGAAGAGCATCAGCCCGAAGTTGATGCGTGCCTCCATCTCGGTCACGAGCGAGGTCAACGCCGCCTTCATGATGCTGAGCTTCGTCGTCATCGACGGCGGGAACGTGTCGATGAGCGGGGTGCACATCGACCCCGAGATGTCGACGGTGAGCAGCATGTCCGGCGGATCCCCGATGATCGTGGTGGCCACCGGCGTCGTGGCCGCGCACCCCGCGTCGGGCGGCGGCGGGCCGCTGTCACGCCGCGGGCCGGCGTCGGGGTAGACCACCGGACCGGCATCGGGGCCGCTCGTGCTCGGTCCGCCGTCAGGCATCCCCGTTGGTCCCGCGTCGCGACGCAGGTTCGTTCCCCCGGCGCTGCACGCGATGCCGGTCAGCGCGACGAGTGTGATGAGCGAAGAGCGCACGGCGACCTCCCAAGCCAAAGGCGACCTTGGTTCTACACCAAGGGCACGCCGTCATGGGAGGCCCCCTTGCACATCAGCGTGATCGGCGGCGGTATCGCTCACCGCCACCCTGGATCAACACCTCAGCGATGCTTCGACACCTCGGGCCGCCCGGCGCCGTCGCGCGTCGGGGCGGCCATCTCCGGTACGATGCCGATCTGCCGCAGCATTCCCAGCGCGTCCCACTGCAGCCACTCCTCCGCGATCTTCCCGTTCACGCACCTCACCTCGGAGATGCCCTCGATCGTCACCTTCTTGTTCGTGGGCTTCGCCCCGAGGAGCTCGCCGCGGTGAGTGCCCGTCGCCCGCCGTCGGATCATCCCCTTGTCACCGCTCGACATCTGATCGATGACCTGCATCGAGAGATCGGGGAACGCGCGCCGGTACTGCTGCACGTTCGCCTCGATCGTCGAGCGGGAGAGCTTGCCCGCGATCGGATCGTGCCCCGTGTAGTCGTCGCCGATGAGCTGCGAGATCAGCTCCACCTTGCCCTGGCCGTAGACCTCTTCACACATCTTCCGCGCGAGCTCGTTCGGCTGCATGTCCACCCCCGTCTTACGCAGGCGTGCGACGCGCTCCGTGCGCGAGGCCCCCGCGAGGAGCCGCACGTAGGCGCGGCCGCGCCGCAACAAGCTCCGCGCGCGCGGCGACGGCGAGCTACATCTCGGGCGAGGTGAGCGACGTCCTCGATCGCCCGGTGTGGGTCGTGGATCTGCGGACGGCGGGAGGCGCGGGCGCCGCTCAGCCGATCGACGACGCGCTCGATCCGAGCGAGACGATCGAGCTCGTCGCGATCCTGCACGACGAGAGCCCGGCGCCGCTGCTCCTGCCGATCGAGCCGACGCGCGACCGCCGCCTCCTCGACGCGATCGCTCGCCTCGTTCGCTTCGCGGTCGCGCGCGGCGAGCGCATCCCCGCGGTGGCCATCCGCTACGGAGACGAGTACGAGCGAGCGCTCGCCTTCGAGCGGCGCCTGCCGCGCTGGGCCTACGAGGGCGTCGCCGACCCGCCGAGCGAGCTCGCGCGAGCGCTCGGCCCTCGATAGCGAGATCAGGCCGACCTCATGGCCTCGTCGTGAAGCGCCGGACCTCGGTCCTCGCGACGTGCGAGCAGTCGGAGGCGGGCGCGTACCACTCGTAGAGCGTGCCGGGCGCGAGCTCGGTCAGCGCGAGCGTCGCCCTCCCGCCGTCGGCCTCGACCTCGCCCACCCTCGTGAACGGCTCACCGGCGCCCGAGAGATCGACTCGCAGGGTGAACTGGCTGTTCGCGTCGGTCTCCCAGCGATCCTGGGTCGGCGAGTACGAGCGGACCGTGAGCTCGTCGTTGGCGGGCGAGAACTCCCAGATACGCATCATCCCTCCGCCGCCGTTCTCCCGCGCCTGGTAGTCGGCGAGCATCGTGACGATGCGGTGGCCGGTCGCCTCGGAGGTGTCCGATCGGCGGCGCTCGGTGGAGATGTGGCCCGAGGTCATCAGGTGGAGGTTCTGCACGTCCTTGAGGCTCTCGTAGATCCGCCGGCCCTGTGGCCCGAACTCCCCGTCGCTCCGCAGCAAGTAGTGGGTGTTCAAGATCCCGAAGCTCTCGGGGTGCGACTCGAAGACCTGCCGAGCCCAGGCGTGCACCTCCGGTGAGGGCTCCTCGTCCCACTTCAGGTTCACCGCGACGAAGTCGAGCCCGCCGGCGCTGAACGTGATGAAGCTGTCGTTGTTCCCGGCGCGATAGTGCCCGCCGTAGTAGGCGCGGTGCTCATAGCGATCGAGGCCGAACCATCGGTTGAACACCTCGACGCCGCCCCGGATGTCGTGGTTGCCGATGCTGATGCCCGTGGGCATCCCGTCGGGGAGCGCCGGCGTCTCGGTCTCGAGCGTGGCCATCGCGCGGTCGGCGACCCGCCACTGCGAGACCACGTCCCAGTTGTTGATCATGTCTCCGTTGTGCAGGACCGCGACGATGTTGTAGGCGTCGGCGTTGTCCATGATCCACTGGGTCTGGCCGTAGAAGAACCGCTCGTTCCCGTTGCGCGTGTAGTTCTGCGTGTCGGGGAGCACGACGATGGTGAAGTCGGCATCGTCGGTGATCGGCCGCGCGTAGTAGGTGACCGTGACCGGGTCGCCGCCGTCGTCGGTGACGTGGACCTCGGCCTCCACGCTCGGCCCATCGACGATCGCGTCGTCGGCCGGAGCCGCGAGCGCGGGCACCGGCGGCGCGCCGCGCCCGACCGGCGCGCCGGGCGAGGTGTAGACGGGATCGGCGATCGTTCCGTCGTGGGAGCCGGTGTCGTCGAGGACGGTGGCGCCCTCGCTTGCGTCGATCGAATACGAGAGGACCAGCCCGTCGACCGAGGCGGGCGGCGCATACAGGCCGGCCGCGATCTGCGCGGCGGTGCGCGCGTGGTCCCAGATGCGAACGTGATCGAGCGCGCCCTCGAGCGCGCCGGCGCGGGCGCCGCTCGAGTTGAATGCGGCCCCGATGCCGACTGGCTGGATGCTGTCGGCCCGAGGCCTCGCGTCGACCGTGCGGCGCCGGTCCACCCGGCCGTCGACGTAGAGCGCCCAGGCCGCGCCATCGTAGGTGACCGCGACGTGGTGCCACTCGCCCATCCGGATGGCGGTCCTCCCGACGATCGGGTGGTTCGCGCCCGAGGCCATGTCCTCGAAGTCGGCGCCGATGACGTCGCCGACGAAGCCGAAGGCGTAGTTCGTGTCGACGTTGCTCCCGTCGCTCTCGCCCCGCCCCTTGGCCACGATCGGAACGACGCTGATCCCGTTGACGCCGGTGCCGGTCTCCCGCCCCGCTCCGTCGCGCCGCACCCACGCCTCGATCGTGAGCTGCGTCAGCCCGAGCGCCGGCACGCGGCCGAGCGCGATGTGATCGTCGACGCCGTCGAGCACCAGCGCGCTCGAGTCGTCGGGCTCGCACCGCGGGACTATCGCCGCGTCGGCGAGCTGCGACGCGTCGACGGTCGGCGGCGGAGAGGCGTCGGCCGGGGCCCCGCCGTCTCGCGCGGGCGGCGCGCCGCCGTCTTCGCCCGCGGCGCCGAGGCCTCCGGAGCAGCCGGCGGCCCGCAGCGCGAGGCAGCCGGCAAGGAGAGAGCCGAGGGACCTTCGGCGCACGATCATGCGAGCGCCGAGCGCAATCATCGTGCCTTGGCCCCGCCCACGCATCGGGAAGCGCAGCGCCAACTCGAGTGCGCAGCTCCCCGCGGCCGAGCGAGCCCAGCTCTCGAGCGCGCCGTTCAGAATCTGTCCTCTCGGAGCGCGCTGCGGTCTCGCGGTCGCACTTGCGCGATCCATCGGGGACGTGCGCAGATCCTCGTGTGAGCACGTCACGGCACACCGAGGTCCTGATCATCGGCGCGGGCAGCGCCGGCGCCGCCGCAGCGCGCTTCTTCGCGGAGCGCGGGCGCGCGGTCGTCCTCGCCGACAAGCGCGCGCGCGGAGAGACCGGCGCCCGCTGGCTGAACCTGGTGCCCGCCTGGTGCTTCGAGCGGGCAGGAATCGCGCTGCCCTCGGGAGAGGAGACCCCTCTCGGCTGCTCGATGCATCCGATGCACCTGATCGCGCCGGGCGGCCGCGCGCGCGTCTCGATGCCGCCGATATCGAGCGTGCACGTCGACATGCGCCGCTTCGTCGATCGCTTGGTCACGGACGCGCTCGCCGCGGGCGCGGAGCTCCTGCGAGGGCGCGCGCTGGAGGTCGAGCCGCGCGGCGCTCGCGCCCGTCAGGTCACGTTCGACGACGGCTCCACGATCCGCGCCCAGCTCATCGTCGACGCCAGCGGGATCGGCGGCGCGATAAGACGACACGTGCTGCGGTCGCGCTGCCCGGACCCGAGCCCGCTCGACGTCTGCGGCGCGGCCGAGCACCAGCATGCGGTGCGCGACCGCGACGGCCTCGCCGCGTTCCTCGCTCGCCATGGCGCGGCGCCCGGCGACTCGCTCGGCTTCCCCGGCGTCGCCGGCGGCTACTCGACGCTCTCGATCTTCACGAGCCCCGAGCTCGACGAGGTCGGCGTGCTCGCCGGATCGATCCCCGCGCTCGGCGTCCCGAACGGCGCGGCGCTCCACGCGCGCTTCGTCGAGAGCACCCCGTGGATCGGCGAGGCGCGGAGCGGCGGCGCCGGGGCGATCCCGGTGCGGCGCCCCTATGCGACGCTCGGCGGCGCCGGCGTCGCGCTGATCGGAGA
>JAEZBP010001090.1 GCA_023427125.1 Pseudomonadota bacterium
GTCCGCCTCCGCCTCGGCCCGCGGAGAGAGCGCGCTGTCGCAGAGCCCGCTCTGGGTGATCGCGCGGTGGAAGAGCCCCGCGCTCGCCGGCGCGATCATGTGGGCGCACACGCTCATCCCGCCCGCCGACTCGCCGGCGATCGTGACGTTCGTCGGGTCGCCGCCGAAGGCCGCGATCTCGCCCTGCACCCAGCGCAGCGCGGCCTGCTGATCGGCGAGGCCGTAGTTGCCGCTCGCGCCCTGCTCGGCGGTGAGCGCCGGATGCGAGAGGAAGCCGAAGGGGCCGAGGCGGTAGTTCATGCTGACCACCACCACGCCGTGCTGGGCGGCGAGCAGATCACCGGCGGTGCCGTCGTCGGTCTGGAGGCCCTCGCCGAAGACGAAGCCGCCGCCGTGGATCCACACGATCACCGGCGCGCTCTCCGGACGCGGATCGGGCGTGTGCACGTTGAGGTAGAGGCAGTCCTCGTCCCCGGGGAGCGGCAGGCCGAGCGCGTGCTGGACGCAGCGCGAGGGGCGGCGCTCCGCCGAGCGGACGCCCGACCACGGCGCGGGCGGCTGCGGCAGCTGAAAGCGCAGCGCGCCGACGGGCGGCGCCGCGTAGGGGATGGCGAGGAACGCCTGGGAGCCGTCGCCGCGCGCGCCGCGCAGGTCACCGAAGCTCGTCGTCACCTCTGGCGCCGGGCGCGTCCCCGCGTCGGCTGTCGAGGCGGCGTCGATCCCGCCGTCGGTGGGCGCAGGTGCGCCGCAAGCGCTCGAGAGCGCGAGCCAGAGAGCCATCGCTGCGCGTGACATCGGGCGAGGATAGTACGCGCGTCTCGTACGTCGTTGGGCACATGGGCTCATTGGGCAGCTGGGCAGCTGCCCAGCTGGGCAGTTGGGCAAGGGCAGGGGCGAGGGCAAGGTCAGGGGAGGGCACGGGATGCGCCGTGGACGCTGTGTGGGGCCGATGTCACGCTGCGCGCGTGCAAGGCCGCTGGCTCACGGTGCTCGGCGTCGCGATCGCGCTCCTCGGCTGCGAGGCGCCGCGGGTCGTCGACTGCACGACGGAGGGGCGCTTCGTCGAGGCGGGCGGCGAGCCCTTCTGCGTGTACCCGCGCGAGTCCACTCTGCGCTGCCCGCGGCTCCTCCCCGTGCGGCACGATCTTCCATGGGGAGGCCGCGCCTGCGCGGCGGAGCGCCTGGACCCGCTCCCGCGCGCGCTCTGCGTGGCGGTCGGCCCGTGCCGCGACGACGCCGGCACGGACGGAGGTGGCTCGTGAGAGCGTGGATGACGATCCCATGGGTCGCCCTGCTCCTCACGGCGTCCTTCGCGGCGAGCGCGCCGGCGCGTGCGCAGGAGAGCAGCGAGCCGGACGCCGAGGAGAGCGTCGCGGCGGAGCCGAGCACCGAGCGCGAAGCGGCCACCGTCGCCGAGCCAGCGAGCGCCGGCGCGACCGTCGAGGTGGACCAGGCCTCCTCGCCGAGCAGCGGCGCCTCGGGCGCGCTCGGTCTGACGACCGTCCTCGCGGCGGTCGCCACCGCGGCGAGCCTCGGTTTCTGGCTGGAGCGCGAGGACAACGTCGGCGTGTGCGCGCGCTACGCGATGCACGAGCCGCCGACCCTCGGCTGCCTGAACACCGCCGCGATCCGTGATCAGCGCGACGTCGGGATCGGTCTCACGATCGGCTTCGGCGCGCTCACGATCGGCGCCGCGATCGCGTGGGCGATCGTCGTGGCCACCACGCCCGCGCCGCCGGCCCAGACCGGCTTCACCTGCGCGCCCGGCGTCCTCTCGATCGCCTGCGCCGGCCGCTTCTGAGACTGAGCGTCGCCGCGAGGGGCTGGTCACAGCTGGTCACAGCCTCTCCAGCCAACTAACGCTGCGCGCGGACGTGGGCGAGGCGGGCGCGGGCTTGCTCGGCTTGCGGGCCGTTCGGCTCGGCGCGCAGGTACGCCTGATACTCGCGCGCGGCGTCGCGGAACGCGCGGCGGCTCGCGAACATGTTGGCCAGCAGGTAGTGCGCGGTCGCGTAGCTCGGCGTCCGGCGCAGGAGCTCGGCGAGCGCCCGCTCCGCCTCCTCACGGTGATCGGCCGCGAAGAGCGCCAGCGCGAGCTCCGCGTGCACGGCGGGCGGCGCGTCGCCCTCCCCCGCCTCGATCGCGTCGCGGAGCACGCGCACCGCCATCTGCGGATCGCCCGCCCGCCGGAGGCCGCTGCCGAGCGCGGAGAGCATCGCGCGGTCCCCACCCGCCGGCTCGACCGCGCGGCGCAGCGCGAGGAGCGCCTCCTCCTGCTGGCCTTGCGCCAGCAGGACCAGGCCGAGCTGGATGCGGCTCGTCGGCTCTCGCGGAGCCAGCTCGATCACGCGGCGATACGCGGCGACCGCCTCGTCGAGCTCGCCCGCGTCCTCGAGCGCCAGGCCGAGGTTGAGGTGCGCCGACGCGAAGCCCGGCCGCGCGCGGATCGCGTCGCGCAGCGTGCGGACGGCCTCCTCGGTGCGGCCCTGATCGCGGAGCAGCACCCCGAGGTTGTTGAGCGCCTCCACGAGATCGGCGTCCGCCGCGACCGCCGCCCGGTACGCGGCCTCGGCCTCCTCGAAGCGCTCCTGCATCTCGAGCGCGAGGCCGAGATCGAGGTGCGCCCGCGAGTCCTCGGCGTTCGCCTCGATCGCCGCGCGGAAGATCGCCTCGGCCTCCTCGGCCTCGCCCTGCGCGAGCAGCCCCTCGCCGCGCGCGACCTCGGCCGAGGCCTGCGGAGCGGCCTGCTCGGCGCGCTCGTCCTCGAACATCACCGGCTCGTCGGCCGGCATCGGCCTCGCGCCGCCGCAGCCCGCGAGCACCAGCACCCCGAGGATCCCCCAACGCTGCCTCATCGCGCCTCCACGCGCTCGCTCGGATCGCGCGCCTCGATGGCCGCGCGCAGGGCGGCCGGGCCCTTGGCCCCGCGCTCGGCGGCGCGCCCCTTCGCGCCCGCCGCGGCGAGCCCGTAGAAG
>JAEZBP010001101.1 GCA_023427125.1 Pseudomonadota bacterium
CGCCCCCCCCCCCCCCCCCCCCGCCCCCCCCCCCCCCCGCGATCGGGAACCCGGGGCCGCGGCTGCGCTGGCGCGCCTACCACGCCGACGCGGGCCGCGGTCACTACGCGCAGTTCGAGGTGCCCAAGCGGAGCGGCGGCGTCCGCCTGCTCGCCGCGCCGATGCCGGAGCTCGCCAAGGCGCAGCGCTGGATCCTCGAGAGCATCCTCTCGAAGCTCGCGGTGGAAGAGCCCGCGCACGGCTTCGTCCCCGAGCGCTCCACGGTGACCAACGCGCGCGCGCACCGAGGGCAGGATCTGGTCGTGAACCTCGATCTGGAGGCGTTCTTCCCGACGATCATCTTCCCGCGGGTCCGCGGCTTCTTCGCGTCGCTCGGCTACTCGAAGGCGGCGGCGACGGTGCTCGCGCTGCTCTGCACCGAGGCGCCGCGGCGCGACGTGGAGTACGCGGGCAAGCCCGTCCGCGTCGCGGTCGGCCCTCGCGCGCTCCCGCAGGGCGCGTGCACGAGCCCCGCGATCAGCAACCAGATCGCGCGCACCTTGGATCGGCGGCTCAGCGGCCTCGGCCAGAAGGCCGGCTGGTCGTACACGCGCTACGCGGACGACCTCACCTTCAGCGCGCCGCCGGGCAAGCGCGAGGACATCGGCCGCTTCCTCGCGAAGGTCCGGCACATCGTCGAGGACGAGGGCTTCGCCATCAACGAGAAGAAGGGCCGCGTGCAGCGCGCGGGAGGGCGGCAGACCGTCACCGGCATCGTCGTGAACAACGAGAAGCTCCGGCTGCCGCGCGAGGAGCTGCGTCGGCTGCGCGCGCTCCTGCACAACGCGAAGAAGACCGGGCTCGCCGAGCAGAACAAGGACGGCATCCCGCACTTCGAGGCGCACGTGCGCGGCAAGATCGCGTACGTCGCGATGATCGATCCCGAGAAGGGCGCCGAGCTCCTGCGCAAGCTGGAAGCCCTCCCCCGCTGAATCTCATCGCGAATGCGCCCACGCCAGGCCGCGAGAGCATGGGCGCCTTCGATGGAGCGGCTACAGGAAGTCGACGCGCAGGAAGTAGGGGTAGGTGCCGTTGTCACCGTAGTCCACGAGGTGCGCGTAGACCGTCGCGCCCGGCGCGATCACGACCTCGATGAGCGAGCACAGGCTGATGCCGTCGTCGTCGTCCTGATCGAGGAGCGCCCCCGCCGCGTCACGAATGTTGATGATGGTGTCATGGGAGGCGGTGCAGTTGCCGAAGTCGTTGCCCGCGAAGGTCTCGAGCCGGACCGTCACCGGCGCGGCGCTCGGGTTGGTGAGCGCGAAGACGTCCTCGTCCCCCGCCACGCCGAACGACGCACGGAGGATGACGTCGGCGCTGTAGGGCCCGTTCGCGGCGGCCGCGCTGAAGTCGTTGCCTTCACGCAGCGAGCTCCCCGTGCTCACGGCGCCGTCGTCGTTCGGCTCCACCTCGCTGACCGCCTCGACGACGCACGCTCCGCTGCAGCCATCGCCCGAGGCGGTGTTTCCATCGTCGCACTCCTCGGCGCCGTCCTTGAACCCGTCGCCGCAGACCGGCGGAGTGCACCCCGACGTGTCGAACGCCGCGCAGCCCGGCTGGCACGCCAAGGTCCCGCGGGCGAACCCTTGGCTGACGCACGTCGCGCCGCCGAGCTCCACGCCGTCGCAGACCTCGGTGGCCGAAAGCCGTCCGTCCCCGCAGACGATCGCGCCCACGTCGACCTGGAGCGTGTAGTCGAACGGACCCGTCGTCGCGCTGTGACCGCGGACGACCACGTAGTAGTCGCCCGGCCCGACGCCGCTCTCTTCGATCAGCGAGCAGTAGCCGGCGCCGTCGTCCGTGTCGCTC
This sequence comes from Pseudomonadota bacterium, assembly GCA_023427125.1. Classification (GTDB taxonomy): domain Bacteria; phylum Myxococcota_A; class Polyangia; order Polyangiales; family Sandaracinaceae; genus JAEZBP01. Next base: position 1,849 of record JAEZBP010001101.1, read on the forward strand.
GCGATCACGATCCCGGCCGCGTCCCGGAGCTCGATCGTGGTGTCCACGGCGAGGCTCGTGCACAGCGTCCCGAGCGGGCCGTCGAGCGTCTCGATGCGCACGTCCACCAGCTCCGTGCCGGTGATCGTGAAGCGGAACCAGTCGACGTCACCCTGGGGATCGACGAACCCGCGCACCCGGCCGGAGCTGCCGAGCGGGTTGGCGAGCGGCCGCGTGTTGTTGTTCTCGAGCTCGCAGCCGCTCTCGATCAGACAGCTGGCGCTGCAGCAGTCGCCGCCGGCCGAGTTGCCGTCGTCGCACTGCTCGGTGCCGCTGTTGTTGAGCACGGCGTCGCCGCAGAACTCGAGCCGGCACACCGAGTCGCATCCGTCGCCGGAGGTGAAGTTGCCGTCGTCGCAGGTCTCGACCCCGGTGACGATCCCGTTGCCGCAGCCGCTCGCCGTGCAGTTGCTGTCGCAGCCGTCGCCATCGACGGCGTTGCCGTCGTCGCAGCTCTCGCCGGCGTCGACCACGCCATCGCCGCAGGTCGCCACCTCGCAGCTCGTCCGGCATGCGCCGGGCGCGCTGTCGCTGTTGTCCGGGCCATCGTCGCACTCCTCGACGCCCGCCCGCACGAAGCCGTCCCCGCAGCTCGCGCTCTGGCAGCTGACGAGGCACCCGTCGGTGTTGCTCGGGTTTCCGTCGTCGCAGCTCTCGCCGCTGTCGGCCACTCCGTCACCGCAGGACGGCAGCGCGCAGCTCGTGCGGCACCGGTTCGGTATCGTGTTGCTGTTCGCAGCGCCGGCGTCGCACTGCTCGACGCCGGCCTGCACCACGCCATCGCCGCAGCTCGCCGGCGCGCAGGTGTTGAGGCAGCCGTCGGTGTTCACGTCGTTGCCGTCATCGCAGCTCTCGCCGCTGTCGATCACCGCGTCACCGCAGCTCGCCATCGCGCAGCTCGTGCGGCACGCGTTCGCCGCCGTGTCGCTGTTCGCGATGCCCTCATCGCACTCCTCGACGCCGGCCTGAACCACGCCGTCGCCGCAGCGCGCGGCCTCGCAGGTGCTCCGGCACGCATCGGTCTCGTCGGTGTTGGCGTCGTCGCACGCCTCGCCGGTGTCGGTCACCGCGTCGCCGCAGCGAGGCGCGACGCAGCTCGTGCGGCACGCGTCGGGCGCCGAGTCGCTGTTGGCGGCGCCCTCGTCGCACGCCTCGACGCCCTCCTGAACGACGCCGTCGCCGCAGCGCGCGAGCTCGCAGCTCGTGAGGCAGCCATCGGTGTCGACGTCGTTCCCGTCGTCGCAGGCCTCCCCCTCGTCGATGATCATGTCACCGCACGAAGGCGGCGTGCAGCTCGTGCGGCATGCGTTCGGCGTCGTGTCGCTGTTGGCGGTCCCTTCGTCGCAGAGCTCGCCCTCGTCGATCACGGCGTCGCCGCAGCTCGCGATCCGGCAGGTCGTGCGGCACGCACCTGGCTCCGTGTCGCTGTTGGCGTCGCCCTCGTCGCACTCCTCGTCGTCCTGGACCACGCCATCGCCGCAGCTCTCCGGGATCTCGATCGTGCAGTCGCTCGCGCAGCCGTCCCCCTCGACGGCGTTGCCGTCGTCGCACTCCTCGCCCTCGTCTCGACGTCCGTCTCCGCAGCTCGGCGCCTCGACGGTGCAGGTCGCGGAGCAGCCGTCGCCCACCACCGTGTTGCCGTCGTCGCACTCCTCGCCGCCCTGGACCACTCCGTCCCCGCAGCCGGCTTGCCCCTCGTTCGAGCAGTCGCTCGCGCAGCCGTCGCCGCTGACCGTGTTGCCGTCATCACACTGCTCGCCGGGATGAAGGATCCCGTCGCCGCACGCCGGCGCGGCCTCCGCCTCGCAGAGGGCCGAGCAGCCGTCGCCGCCGACGACGTTTACGTCGTCGCACACCACGCCCACGTCGAGCACCCCCATACCGCAACGCAGGG
>JAEZBP010000513.1 GCA_023427125.1 Pseudomonadota bacterium
CCTTCCGACCGAGCGCCTTGGGCGGAGCGGCGCCGCGTCGAGCGCGCCCGACCCGCCGGCGTTCATGAGCGGCAGCCCCATCGAGAGGCAATCCGCGAGCCTCGCCGAAGGCGAGGCCGCGGCCCGCCAGCAATGCCACCAAGTTACCGGACGAAGATCCGATCGTCGTCGGGCCGAATGTCGATGTGGAAATGATTCCGGTGACCGTCGTTGTAGTTCGGCGTCAGAATCGAGCTCCACCGCTCCGACTCCGCCAGCCCACACGCGATCCGCAAGAGCGCCGCCGCCCGCCAGTCGGAAGGCTCCGGCGCCTCGCACGTCCGGTGCCCCGGCGTCTCCACGAAGTGATCGTTCACGCTCAGACGGCCCCGCTGCGTCTCGAACGCGAAGATATCGAGCGCCAACCCGAGCCGATGGAAGCTGATCCGCGGCTGCGCCCGATGGGACGACAGGATCACGATCCGCCGCGTCCCCTCCGCCCGCGCGATCCGCGTCAGGATCGGCAGCCGCGCCGCCAGCTCGCAGCTCACCAGCACCGGCTCCTCCTCGCGCATCGTCACGAACGACACCCCTCCGATCGCCCCCGTGATCCGCACCGGCGTCGCCACCGGCGCCGTGAGCTCCTCGGCCCACCGCTCGTACGGGATCCTCGCCTCGTCGAGCGCGGCCAGACACTCCGCCTCCGGACGGATCTGCCAGCGCGCGCGCCGCGACGTCTCCCACACGCCCCCCGCGATCGCCGCCCGGTAGTTGTAGAAGCCCGGCACCATCCGCGCGATCTGCCGCGCGATCGGCCCGTTGGGATCGTCGGCCGGCGCGAGGAAGCGCCGCACCCGCGGGGGCGGCGCGGGAGGGGACGCCGGCTCGAGCTCCGGCGGCGGCGTCTGCGCGAGCACCGCCGGTGGAAAGACGAAGTCCGGCGGCGCCCCGACCATGATCGCCAGCTCCCGCATCCGCTCGGCCGTGATGCCCGGCGGCCGCGCGCGCGCTCCCTCCTCGCCGCCCTCGTGCGCGTCCACCTCGGCGCCGCCCGCGGCCGGCGCCGGCAAGCGCCAGAAGCGATCGAAGTGCCCCGCCGCGAGCAGTCGGTTGCGCCCCGCGATCAGCCGCGAGCGCGAGCCCGTCGTCGTCCGATCGTAGACCACGTAGTCCGGCACGAAGTCCGGCAGGTTGCGGGTCTTCTCCACCGCGCCCGTCGTCACGCCGGTGTGCACGAGCACGTAGCGGCGCGGCGCGAGCGGGTTCGGGTACACGAAGCGCGCGCCGACGTCGCTCCCCTGGAAGCGCTCGCCCGACGCCATCACCACCGCGCCGCCCTCCACCTTGATCGGCAGCTCGGCCGCGATGCGATCGAGCACCGCGTTCTGCCCCGGCGCGCCGTAGAGCGCGAGGTGCGTCGAGCGCATCAGCGCGTCGGTCACCTCGGTGTCGGCGATCACCCGCTGGTTCAGGTACCAGACCCCGCTCGGCCAGCCGTTCGCGCCCTGGTTGGCCACCCGCCGGAGCGCGTCCCTCGCCCCGGCGTCCTGCGTCCCGTACACGTGCACGATCTCGTCGTGGTACGCGTCGGTCATCGGCCCGCTGAGCCGCGGCACCTTCTCGAGCCCCTCGACCGCCGGCAGGAACCCCGGCCGCCACTCTCCGTCGATCCGCGCGAAGTGCGCGACGTGGCCGAGCGGCGCCCGCGGGCCCGCGTAGACCTCGGCGCCGTCGAGCTCGACGCGCATCGCCCCGCCCTCGCCGATCGGCGCGTCGCGCAGATCGAGCGCGAGCTCGATCACGTTGTTGGTCTCGGCCCGCACGAGCCCCGCCTCCGCGTGGGCGCTCACCCGCGCGAGCTCGGGGTAGCGCTCGATGCGCGTGAGCGTCACCCAGTGCTGCCGGTTCGCGCGGTAGTCGCCGGTCACGATCCGCACGTCGGCCGGCCGCGGATCGCGCACGCGCTCGGCGATCTCCGGGTAGATGCGCCCGTGCCGGTGCACGAGGTAGAGCAGATCGTGGCCGTGCTCGTACCAGCGCTCGCGCGGCTCGAGCCCGAGCCGCTGCATCTGCGCCGACAGCTCCCGCACGAACGCCGGCCGCATCGGCCCCGGATCGCGGGTGCCGTGGTAGTAGCGGAAGTCGGTGTTCGTCATGTTCTCGATGAGGTGCAGCGCGCTCACCCGCACGAGCTCGTGCATCTCCACCGGCGTCGGCCGCCCGCCCGCGTACTGCACCCAGCTCGGCGCGCCCGCCATCGCCTGCACGTGGCTGAAGCGCCACGCGTGGCGCGCGCCGATCGAGTACGCGCCCATGCCGCCGTTGCTCAGGCCGCCGAGCGCGATGCGGTTCGGGTCGACGTTGTAGTGCCGCTCCACGTCCTCGATCACCTCGAGCACGTCCTGCTCGCCCATCCACCGCCAGATCGGCTGCCCGACTCCATCGGGCGCCACGACGATCACGTCGGGCGACCAGCGCGGCGTGTAGTCGTCCCAGAGGTGCTGGTTGTAGGTGAGCCAGTCCATGTTGTTCCCCAGCACCACGCCGAGGAAGAGGTTCCCGTTGGACGAGCCGCCGTGGAGCATCACGAGCACCGGCCAGCTGCGGCTCGGGTCGTAGTTGGGCGGGACGTAGATCGCGTAGCCCTGCCGCGCGGGCGAGAAGCTCGCGTCGTAGCCGCGGTTCAGGATCTGCCCGCGCCCCTCGGGGAAGGGATCGCGCCCCCGCTCGGCCGAGTCGAGGAAGCGCTCGGCGCGCTGCCGCCACGCCACCGACTGCGGGGCGAAGGTGCGCTCGATCCGGGCGGAGATGTCGAGGAGGTACTCGATGCTCGTGATCGTCCCCTCGGGGATCGACGC
>JAEZBP010000066.1 GCA_023427125.1 Pseudomonadota bacterium
GCTCGCGACGCACGCCGTCGAGCCCATCGTCTTCCTCTCCCGGCTCGCCTCGCAGCGCGGCGCGCAGGCCCGGATCGAAGGGCACCCGCAGGCGTCCCTCGATCGCGCGCTCGACCCGGCGCGCCGCGGTGACGAGGGCCTCGTCGGGATCGCCGGTGACCACGACCGCGACCTTCGGCGCCTGCTCCACGGCAGGCTCCGCCTCGGTCGCCGCGGTTGCTTCATCCGCCGGGGCTTCGGGCACCGCGTCCGCCGGCGTCGCGGCGGTCTCCGCCTCGGCGTCCTGCGCGAGCGCCGTCCCGTGGGCGAGCGAGAGCGCCAGGGCGCACGCGAGGATCCGAGGCATCGCGCCGTCTTAGCACACCCGACCGGGAGCTCGGGTGGTGGCTCGACGCCGGAGGGTCGGTCGGTGTACGTCGCTCAGGGATGCGGCCTCGCGGGATCGCCAACTGGATCTTCACCACCGGCTTCACCGCCGTGATGTCGGGCTACGCCGTCGGCTCGCAGCTCCTGCGCGAGGACCCGGCGCGCATGCAGCGCCACACGCGGCGCTGGGCCCGCGGCGTCGCGCGCGGCGTCGGCCTCGAGGTCGAGACGTACGGCGCGGAGCGGCTCGACCCCGCGCGGAGCTACGTGCTCATGGCCAACCACCAGAGCCACATCGACATCGTCGCGCTCTTCAACGCGCTGCCGATGGTGCCGGGCTTCCTCGCCAAGGCGGAGCTGCGCCGCGTGCCGCTCTTCGGGAAGGCGATGGCGGCCGGGGGGCACGTCTTCGTCGATCGAGGCGCGGAGCGAAGGGACGGTAGCCCGACACCTGCTCGGGGCTGGGCCCGCGACGTTCTCCGCAGGTGTCGGGATGCCGTCGCGCAGCGGAGCGACCCCTATCCTCGCGCGCGGCACGCGAGCGCCGTCGCGGCGATCAAGGCGGCCGCCGAGGGCATGCGGCGCGGCGGCTCGATCGTGATCTTTCCGGAGGGCACCCGGAGCAGCCGCCGGGAGGTGCTGCCCTTCAAGAAAGGCGGCTTCCACCTGGCCAAGCAGTCGGGCGTGCCCGTCGTGCCGATCGGGATCCGCGGCACCGCCGACATCCTGCCCAAGCACGGGCGCGCGATCGTCCCCGGCCGCTGCGAGGTGCACATCGGCGAGCCGATCGACGCCGCGCGCGTCGCCGAGCTGCCGCTGCCCGCGCTGATGGACGAGGTGCGGCTCGCGATCGCCGCGCTGTGCGGCCTACCGCTCGCCTGAGCGGCCGAGCTCGATCGCGACGAGGAGCAGCCCCGAGGAGGGCGCGGTCTCGCCCGCGCGATCGCGCCTCGCGCCGGGCTCGAGCAGCGCGCGGAGCTGGCTCGGGCTCATCCGCTCGCGGCCGACCTCCACCAGCGTGCCCGCGAGGATGCGCACCATGTGCTGGAGAAACGCGGTGCCGCGCACCTCGATGGCGACGAGATCGTCCCTGCCTCCGAAGCGCCGCACGAGCGAGACCTCGGTCAGCGTGCGCACCGTGTTCTCGCGCTCGTCGCCGGCCGCTTGGAACGCGCGGAAGTCGTGCTCGCCGACGAGGAGGCCCGCGGCCTCGCTCATCGCGTCGAGATCGAGCCAGTCCTCGGGGGCCGCCGGCATCGCGCCGCGCCACGGCCGCGCGCGCCGCGGCCCGAGGTGCCACGCGTAGAGGCGCGAGAGCGGATCGCGCACCGGCCCGAGGTGGAGCGTGTAGCGGTAGCGCTTGGCCACCGCGTCGAAGCGAGGGTTGTACCCGGGCGCGCAGGGCTCCGCCTCACGCACCGCCATGTCGTCGGGGAGCTTGCCGTTGAGCGCGCGCACCCAGCCGATCGCCGGGAGCTCGCGCGAGGTGTCGAAGCTTGCGACCTGATCCTCGGCGTGCACGCCCGCGTCGGTGCGGCTCGCGCCGCGCACCTCGATCGGCTCGCCGGCCAGCTCGCTCAGCGCGCGCTCGAGCTCGCCCTGGACGGTGCGCTGGGCGGGCTGGCGCTGCCAGCCGGCGAAGCGCGTTCCGTCGTACGCGACCCGCAGCCGTACGCCGAGCATGGAGGAGCTCAGAACGTGAAGCCGAGTCCCGCGACCCAGCCCCAGCCGCTCACCGGGAGCTGCGAGTCGACCAGATCGCCGGCCATCGAGTACCAGAGCTCGAAGAAGACCTCCGAGTGGTTCACGCCCCACTCCTCGTCGAGCTGGCGCGCGGCGCGCGGCTCGAGGAAGTCGAGCTCGAGCGAGACCTTGCCCGCGAAGCGCGGCCCGATCGCCCAGCCGTCGGCCTCGCCGCGACCGCCGACGCCGGTGCCCCAGTACACGACGTCGAGCCCGATCTTCGGCGTGAGGACCACCGGCACGTTCAGCTCGCGGGCGAGGGTGTCGAAGCGCCAGACCAGGTTGAGGTTGAGCGGCACGATCTCGAACGTGTTCGTCTCTCCCTGCGTCGTCGCCGTGCTGTCCGCGCGGCGCGCGACGCCCGCGTACTGCGCCCAGCCGATGCCGAAGCCGCCGCCGATCAAGCCGAGGTAGTCGACGCGCACCGGGAAGTAGTGGAGCTCGAGGCCGAGGTAGGGGCCGAGGTCGCTGCCGAAGACCCTCGACCAGCCGTCGCCGAGGTCGAGCGGGTTGTAGCTGCCGACGCGGAGCTCCACCCCGAAGTGCTCGGGGCTCGGCTCGAAGGCGTCGACCTCCGTCCAGTCGTCGACGTCGGCGCGGGCCGCGGCGGGCGCGAGGACGAGCACCAGCGAGAGCGCGGTCAGGAGGTGCTTCATCGAGCGCTCCGGCGGATGACGAGCGTGGCCAGCGCGAGCAGGAGGAGCGCGCCGAGGCTGGCGCCGCTCGAGCGACCGGGGCTCGCCGCGCAGGTGCCGCCATCGTCCCGGCAGAGCTCGTCACCGGCGCCGCCGCCGTCACCGCCGCCGCAGCGGCTGTCCCACCAGCTCGTCGTCTCGAAGCGCTCGACGCACACGACGTTGGAGAGCGAGCCGACGTTGCCGGATCGGTCCTTGGCCTGGATGGCCACCGCGACGAAGGTGCCGAAGGACACGCCGGTCGGGAAGTCGACGGTCGTCGTTCCGCCGCTCACCCCGCTCTTGACGACCAGGGTCGGGTCCGGTGTCTCGCCCATCAGGCCCGGGCTCGAGGGGGTGGCGCCGTTGCAGCCGTTGGGATCCAAGAAGACCTCGTACGTCGTGCCGGCCTCGCCGCCGCTCCAGGTCAGCGTCGCGACGTCCTCGCCGCCGGTCGCTCGGAGCGAGCCGACCGCGGTCGGTGGGGTGAAGTCGAACGCGAGCGGGAAGCTCACCTTCTGCCCGGCGCCCGAGACCGCATCTCCGCCCGCGTTGAGCGCGAGCACCCAGATGGTCTGCACGCCGCTGCCGGTCCCCGCCTCGCACTGCTCCGCCAGCAGCTCGCTCACGGGGATCTGCACGTTGTCGACGATCGGCTGGTTCATCGTGGCCGCCGTGGCGGGCAGCTCGTTGCATTCAGTCGTCGTCGTCGACTGCCGGACGGTGGGATCGTCGCACCGCTGCCCCTCGAAGAACGAGAGGTTCGCGCGGCCGATGTCGACGCCCGAGAAGCGGAACGTGATGGTGGCGTCGCACTCGGCGCGCGTGACGGGGCTCCCGGTGGTGGTCGCCAGGTTCATGAGCGAGTACGCGCGCGTCCGCCCCTCGAACCGCGCGATGCTCGGCACGATGTCCTGCGCCTGTGCGCTCGTCTGAGCGGCCATCCACGACGCCAAGAGGACCACGGCTCCGATCCCTACGCGATGCATGGGGCCGCGCCGTAGCAAGCTGTGTTCCCTCGTGCTCACCGAAGCTTCTCCTAAGCGAGCGGCTCGCGATCCGGGCCGCGCCGGCCATTGTGACACGTCCGGCGGGTGCATCGCGCGGGCCGCTGACAAATTGTCTGGGCGCGCGCTAGCGCGTGCCGAAGAGCCCCTCGGCGATCTGTACCGCGTTCAGGGCCGCGCCCTTGCGGAGGTTGTCGCCGATGACCCACATCAGGAGCCCTCCCGGGTTCCCGACGTCCTCGCGCACCCGGCCGACCATGACCGCGTCGCGCCCCGAGGCATGGATCGGCTGCGGATAGCCGCGATCGTCGTCGATCAGCTCGACGCCGGGCGCGCCGGCCAGGAGCTCGCGCGCTCGCGCCGCCGTCATGGGCCGCTCGAGCTCGAGCGCGATCGACTCGGCGTGCGCGTTGAGCACCGGCACCCGCACCGCCGTCGGCGAGACGCGGATCCGATCGTCGCCGAAGATCTTGCGGGTCTCGTGGACCATCTTGAGCTCTTCTTCCTGGTAGCCGGACTCGCCGTCGCGCTTCCACTCCATCAGGAGGTTGCCGGCGAGCTGGCCCCCGAGCACCGAGGTGTCGATCGGCTCGCCGCGCGTCGCGCAGCCGAGCTGCCCCTCGAAGGCCTCGACCGCCTTGGCGCCCGCGCCGCTGATCGCCTGGTAGGTCGAGACGACGATCCGCGTGATGCGAGCCTCGTCGTGGAGCGGCTTGAGCGCGACCACCATCTGGATGGTCGAGCAGTTCGGGTTGGCGACGATCCCCTTCGGGCGCGTGCGGGCCGCCTCGAGGTTCACCTCGGGCACGCAGAGCGGGACCTCGGGGTCCATCCGCCAGGCGCTCGAGTTGTCGATCACCGTCGCGCCGCGCGCCGCCGCCTTGGGCGCCCACTCGCGGCTGGTGCCGCCGCCGGCGCTGAAGAGCGCGACGTCGACGCCTTCGAACGCGGCCTCGGTGACGGCCTCGACGCGCACGTCTGCCCCGCGGAAGCGGAGCGTGCGGCCGGCGCTCTTCGGCGACGCGAGCAATGTCAGGCGGCCGACCGGCAGCTCGCGCTGCTCGAGCACGCGGACCATCTCCTGACCGACCGCGCCGGTCGCGCCCAGCACCGCGACGTGCAGCTGCTTCGTCATGGCGCGTGCGTATCACGAAGCCTTGGTGGGTCCAAACGGGCCCCGTAGGGTTGCGCGGCGCTCTCCGTGCCCACACAAACGCCCCAGCGTTCCCGCCCGGAGGAGACTGAATGCCGACCCTTCGCGTCCTCGCCGTCCTTCTCGCCGCTCTCGCGCTCGCCGCGCCCGCCTCCGCCCAGGAGGGCGAGCTGACCCCGGTCCCGCCGCCTCCCGACACGACCGTGGACCTGACGGAGGTCCTGCGCGGCGAGGGCCGCGGCTACACCGCCGACGCGGTCGCGGAGCGCGCGCGCGAGCCCGCCCCCACCCTCGATCGTGCGCGCGCTGCGGTCCGCCAGGCCGGCGCCGGCGCCGATCGGGCGCTCTATGGCCTCATCCCCCAGCTGAACCTCGGCTTCCGCTACACCCGGCTGAGCGAGATCGTGAACCAGGGCCTCGTCAGCGGCGATGGCCCGATGCTCACGCCCGAGATCATCGATGGGCTCGTCGCCGGCGTGGACGATCCGGAGGCGGCCTTCAACGATCGGGTGATCCTCGAGGGCCTCGCTGGCTTCTCGAATTTCACGTTCCCGGTGATCCTCGATCAGCTCTCGTTCACCGGCGGCGTCGCCTATCCGCTCAGCGACGCGTTCCTCTCGATCCTGCCGGCCTACCAGGGCGCGCAGGAGAACGTCCGCGCGGCGCAGCACAACGTCGACGCGCAGCGCGAGGCCGTCGCGTTCTCGGCGCGCGAGGCCTACTACAGCTTCGCGCGCGCGCGCGGCGCGGCGGCCGTCGCGCAGATCTCCCTCGAGCAGGCGGAGGCGCGGCACCGGCAGGTGCAGGCGTTCGTGGCGGCCGGCACCGTAGCGCCGGTCGACGAGCTGCGGCTGCGGGCGCAGGTCGCCTCGGCGCGGGTCTCGGTGCTCCGCGCCCAGGCGGGCGTGCGCGTCGCGACGACGGCGCTCCGCACGCTGATGCACCTGCCGGGCGACGCGGAGATCGGGGTCGCGGAGGACGTGCTCGCGCCGGTGCCGCCGCTCGACGGAGAGATCGACGCGCTGCTCGGGCGCGCCCTCGACCAGCGAGAGGACGTGCGCGCGCTGCGCAGCCTGATCCGCGCGTCGGAGTACCGGATCACGGCGGCGGAGGGGAGCCGCTACCCGCACCTCGCGGTCGCGGCGAACATCGACCTCTCGAACCCGCAGCAGCGCGTCTTCCCGCAGACCCAGGAGTTCCGGCACTCGTGGGACGTGAGCGCGATCGTCTCGTGGTCGCCGCACGATCTCTTGAACGGCGAGGCGCAGGCGAGCGAGGCCCGCGCGCTGCGCGACCAGGCGGAGGCGGACCTGCGCTCGCTCGAGGACGGCATCCGGATCCAGGTCACCGACTCGGCCACGTCCTACGTCGCCGCGCGCGAGGCGCTCGAGGCCTCACGGATCGGGGTCGAGGCGGCCGAGGAGAGCTACCGCGTGCAGCTCGAGCGCTACCGCGCGGGCGCCGCGACCCTGACCGATCTCACCGACGCGGCGGGCGAGCAGGCGCGGGCCCAGCTCGAGCTCGTCGCCGCGGCCACCACCGCGCGCATCGCGGCGGCCGCCCTCGCGCGCTCGCTCGGCACCGGCGCGAGCGAAGAGTGATCACGGAGCGCACCGGAGCGACGGTGGGCCGACGCCTGCTGCCGTCCGCAGGTGTCGGGATGCCGTCACGCAGGGGAGCGACCTGGTGATCGTCGTCGCCGCGGCGGTGGTGCGGGAGCGGCCGGGCGCGAAGGTGCTCCTCACCCGGCGCCGGGAAGGGCAGCACCTCGCTGGCTTCTGGGAGTTCCCGGGAGGCAAGGTGGAGGAGGGCGAGGATCCGGAGGCGGCGGTCGTCCGCGAGTGCCTCGAGGAGATCGCCGTCACCCTCGACGTCGTCGACATCCTCGAGGTCGCCTGGCATCGCTACGCGGAGAAAGATGTCCTCCTCCTCTTCTACGACTGCCGGCTCGTCAGCGGCGAGATCGAGGACCTCGAGGTCGCCGAGCACGCGTGGGTCGACATCGATCGCCTCGCCGACTACCCCCTCCCGCCGCCCGACGCGCGCCTCGTCACGAAGCCCCGCGCCGGTCGGTGAGCCGGTGCTGCGACGCGCGAAGGCGCGCGCCGAGCAACTCAGATAACGTCGATGGGCCCGGCGCCGGCGCGGACCACCTCGGGCTCCTCGCCCGAGAGATCGAGCACGGTGGACGGCTCGAGCCCGCCCCAACCCGCGTCGAGGAAGACGTCGACGCTGCCGTAGTA
>JAEZBP010000515.1 GCA_023427125.1 Pseudomonadota bacterium
AAGGGGCTCGGAGCGGCTAACTCCGGGCCTCGCGTTTGTCTGCCGCCGCCACCCTATGCGCGGCTTGCGATCCCGTCAGGAAACCGGAGCCCGGTCAGATTCCTACGGTTTTTGATGGCCATCGACACGCAGGACTTCATGGCGCTCGTCGACCACCTTCACCAGCGCGGTATCGGCGTGATCCTCGACTGGGTCCCGGCGCACTTCCCGAACGACGAGCACGGGCTCGCGTTCTTCGACGGCAGCCATCTCTACGAGCACTCCGATCCGCGCCAGGGCTTTCATCCCGACTGGAAGAGCGCGATCTTCAACTACGGACGCAACGAGGTCCGCTCGTTCCTCTTGTCGAGCGCGCGCTTCTGGCTCGACCGCTACCACGTCGATGGGCTGCGCGTGGATGGGGTCGCCTCGATGCTCTACCTCGACTACTCGCGCGAGGAGGGCGAGTGGATCCCGAACGAGCACGGCGGCCGCGAGAACCTCCCGGCGATCTCGCTCCTCCGTGAGATGAACGAGATGGTCTACCGCGACTTCCCCGACGTCCAGACCTACGCCGAGGAGTCGACCGCCTGGCCGATGGTCTCCCGCCCGACCTACGCGGGCGGGCTCGGCTTCGGCTTCAAGTGGGACATGGGCTGGATGCACGACACGCTGCTCTACCTCTCGCGCGATCCGGTCCATCGCCGGCATCATCAGAACGACATCACGTTCCGCGGGCTCTACGCGTTCGACGAGAGCTTCGTGCTCCCGCTGAGCCACGACGAGGTGGTCCACGGCAAGGGATCGCTCCTCGGCAAGATGCCGGGAGACCCGTGGCAGAAGCGTGCGAACCTCCGGCTGCTCTACGCCTATATGTTCGCGACGCCCGGCAAGAAGCTGCTCTTCATGGGCGGCGAGCTCGGGGTGTGGGACGAGTGGGATCACGAGAAGAGCCTCGACTGGCACCTCGCAGACCACGACGCGCATCGCGGGTTCGAGCGCCTGCTCGCGCACCTCGCGAGGATCTATCGCGGGACCTCGGCGCTCCACGCGCTCGACGTGGATCCGGCGGGCTTCGAGTGGCTCGACGCGAGCGACGCGGAGAACAGCGTGATCTCATTCTTTCGACACGACCGCGAGCGGCGGCGGCCCATCCTCTGTGCGTTCAATTTCACGCCGGTGCCTCGGCAGAACTATCGGCTCGGCGTCGATCGCCCGGGCCTCTGGCGCGAGGTCGTGAACAGCGACGCGGTGGAGTACGGCGGGAGCGGCCAGGGGAACCTCGGCGGCGTCGAGGCCACGGTGGTCGCCGCACACGGTCGCGCGCTCAGCCTGAGCGTGACGCTCCCGCCGCTCGGCGCGCTCTACCTCGAGCCCGCCACCGCGAGCCGGGCCGTCGAGCTGTGAACCACGCATATTGAAGCGCCGTGACCGACGAGCCGCTCAGAGCCTTCCTCCGCCGCGAGGCGCTGCGCTGCGTGCAGCCGCCGACCGAACGCTTCCGTCACCCGTGGCTCTCGCCGATGCCGCCGAGCGTCGAGGGCGCGCGCTGGCTCGCGGCCCAGAGGGCCGGCTCGCAACGCGATACACCTGCCGGCGGCGACCGCTTCGCGCTCGGTGACTACGGCCTCGGGCTCTTCCACCACGACGTGAGCGAGTCGGCGATCGCGCTCGCCCGCGAGCCCGAGCTCGCCGAGGCCTGCCTCGGGAGCCTGCTCTGCTTCCTCGATTGTGCGAGCGCCGATGGCTGCATTCATCGCACCGAGCTCCCGCACCGGACCCGCGACGCCGAGCCGGCCAAGCCGGTCATGGCGCAGCTCGCCCTCCGGGTGCTCGAGGGCGACGGCGCGCGCCTCGACGAGCGCTTCGATGAGCACAGGGTCCTCCCGCGCCTCCTCGCGTTCATCGACTATCTCGAGCGCACTCACGTGGGCGCGCACGGGCTCTTCCTCACGCCGAGCGCGCGCGCGAGCGGCTTCGACTCCGACCTGCTCAGCGCGGGCTTCCCCGAGCGCAGCATCGAGGGGCCGGACACCAACGCGCTCATGGTGCTCGAGTACCTCGCCGCGGGTGAGCTCGCGCGGCGGCTCGGCGACGGCGCGGCGGCGAGCCTCCTCTCCGAGAAGGCCGAGGCGCTCGCGGAGCGCATCGAAGCGCTCCTCTGGTACGAGGACGATCGCGGCGGCACCTACGTCGCGCTCCGCTCGCGGCAGCGAGGCGAGGGCTGGGAGGACGAGGTCGTCGGCCATCGGGATCCCGACGGCGTCCTCCGGCCGATCGCGAGCTGGGTCGGGCTCCTCCCGCTCTACGCCGGGATTCCGTCGCTCGAGCGCGCGGCGAAGCTCGTCGAGCGCCTGGCGAGCCCCGCCGGCTTCTGGGGGCCGGTCGGCGTGCGCACGCTCTCGCGAGAGAGCGTCTTCTTCCATCAGGCGCCGCGCGTGCTGCTCTACGATCCGCGGCGCGGTGAGCCCGGCCCCGTCTCGAACTGGATGGGGCCGGTATGGGTGCTGTCGAGCTACTACCTGGCGCGCGGGCTCGAGCGCTACGGTGAGCAGGCGCGCGCGAGAGAGCTCGACGAGCGCACCGTCGCGCTCTTGGCGGACGACCTCCGGCGCACCGGCACGCTGCACGAGTGCTACGACGACGAGGGCCGAGGGCTCTGGCCGCTCGCCGGCGGCTTCGTCAGCTGGAGCGTGCTCGCGCTCACGTTGCCCGGACCGAGCGGCGATCCCGTGTTGGCCCTCGGCCGCTGAGCACCGCCGTTAGGCGCTCGGTGTGGCGAACTTCAGTCCGATCAGCGAGACGATCAACAAACCGAGAAAGAAGAGCCGGCCAGGGTTCATCGGCTCGCCGAGAAGGACCATGCCTGCGACGGCGGTGCCGGCGGCGCCGATGCCGACCCACGCGGCGTAGGCCGTGCCGATGGGCAGGCTGCGCGTCGCGAGCGCGAGCAGGCCCATGCTGAGGACGAGCGCGACGAGGGTCACCGCGCTCCAGCGCAGGTGCGTGAAGCCCGCGCTGAGCTTCATGCCCACGGCCCACACGATCTCGAGCAGCCCGGCGAGGATGAGGAGGATCCAGGACGTCACGATGCACGGCTCCTTCTCGCGTCGTCTTGTCCTGACCGGGTACGACGCGCCTCGTCCGGGAGCTGGATGCTCATCGGGGACTATAGGCCGGACGGAGCGTCGGGCCCATGCGAGTCGCGTATCTGGTGAACCAGTACCCGAAGGTGAGCCACACCTTCATCCGCCGCGAGATCCACGCGCTCGAGGCGCAGGGCGTCGAGGTGGTGCGCTACTCGCTGCGCCAGGTGGGCGAGGCGCTCAGCGACGCCGCCGATCGGGTGGAGCAAACGCGTACGCGGGTGGTGCTCGAGGTCGGCGAGGCCGGCTTGGCGGCGGCGCTCGCGAGGCTGGCCCTCCGCCGGCCCGGGTCCTTCGCTCGAGCGTCGGCGCTCGCGGCGCGGATCGGCTTCGGATCGGAGCGGGGACTCGCGATCCATGGCGCGTACCTCGGGGAGGCGGCGGTCCTCGTCGAGTGGATGGCGCGAGACCGCATCGAGCACGTGCACGCCCACTTCGGCACCAACTCCGCGGCGGTCGCGATGCTCGTCGAGGCGCTCGGCGGGCCCGGCTACAGCTTCCACGTGCACGGCCCCGAGGAGCTCGACAAGCCGCAGGCGATCGCGCTCGGCGAGAAGATCGCGCGCGCGCGCTTCGTGTGCGGGATCTCGAGCTTCTGCCGGAGCCAGCTCTACCGCTGGGCCGCGCACGAGAGCTGGCCGAAGATCCACGTGGTGCGCTGCGGCGTCGATCCTGCGTTCCTCGAGAGCGCCGAGCGCTCGCTCCCGGCCACGCCGGAGCTCGTCAGCGTGGGCCGCCTGAACGAGCAGAAGGGTCAGCTCCTCCTCATCGAGGCGCTCGCGACGATCGCGCGCGAGGAGATCCCCTTCCACCTCACCTTGGTCGGCGACGGCGAGCTGCGCGCACCGATCGAGGCGTCGCTGCGGCGCCATGGGATCGAGGATCGCGTGACGATCACCGGGTGGGCGAGCGGCGAGCGGGTGCGCGAGCACATCCTCGGCGCGCGCGCCCTCGTCCTGCCGAGCTTCGCCGAGGGCCTGCCCGTCGTGATCATGGAGGCGCTCGGCCTCGGCCGTCCGGTCCTGGCCACCTACGTGGCTGGTATCCCGGAGCTCGTCGAGCCGGGCCGCTCCGGCTGGCTCATCCCGGCCGGCAGCGTCGAGGCGATCGAGCAGGGCCTGCGCGAGGTGCTGGCGACGAGCCCCCTGCGCCTGCGCGAGAGGGGCGAGCACGGCCGGCGCGCGGTGCTCGAGCGCCACGACGTGCGCGAGAGCGCGGCGAGCCTCCGCCGCCTCTTCGAGCAGCACGTGAGCCGAGATCGGAGCGGAGTGGTACGAGCATGGGATGGAGCCGGATGACGGCCTGAGCGGCTGGGAGGGCGAGCAGATCTACACGGTCGGGCACTCGACGCGGACGCTCGACGAGCTGGTCACGACCCTTCGCGCCTTCGACATCTCCGTCGTGGTCGACATCCGCACCGTGCCGCGGTCGAGGCGCAACCCTCAGTTCGATCGCGACGTCATGGATGGAGCGCTCGGCGCGCGCGGCCTCCGGTACGTTCATCTCGCCGAGCTCGGCGGCCTCCGTCACGCGCAGAAGGGCTCACCCAACGCGGCGTGGCGCAACGCGAGCTTCCGCGGCTACGCCGATCACATGCTGACCCCCGAGTTCGAGGCGGGGCTCGCGAAGCTGCTCTCCGTGTCGGAGAGCGGCAGGGTCGCCCTGATGTGCGCCGAGGCGGTGCCCTGGCGATGCCATCGCTCCCTCGTCGCCGACGCGCTGACGGTCCGCGGGGCCAACGTCGAGCACATCACCAGCGCGAGCCGCTCGGCGCCGCACCGCATGACCCCGTTCGCGCGGGTCGAGGGCACACGCGTCACCTATCCGGGCGACGATCCTGCCGGCGTGCGGCTCGCGACGCTCGCCCCGCTCCACCTCGAGGCGACGGTGCGCGTGCTGCAGCGCCGGCCCACGAACCTCGTCGATGCCTGGGAGGGCGGCCGCTATCGGCGCGCGCTGGCGATCGGCGATGACCTCGTCCTGGTCGAGGTGGCCAATCATGGGACGATCGACGCGCCCGACGTTCGATTCCGCGTGCTCGATGGCGAGGTCTCCGCCCGCGCCGACCTCGAGCGCGCGCTGCGCCGGATCCTCGGGCTGGACCTGGACCCGGAGCCCTTCGCGCGGCTCATGGCCACCGAGCGCAGGTTCGCCAGGCTCGGGCGCGCGCTGCGCGGGATGCGCCCGCCGAGGTTCGCGGGGCTCTTCGAGACGTTCGCGAACGTCGTCCCGTTCCAGCAGGTGAGCCTCGACGCCGGCGTGGCCATCGTCCGCCGGCTCGTGGAGCGCCTCGGCGCAGCTCTCGAGCACGAGGGCCACCGCGCGTACGCGTTCCCCTCGGCGGCCGCGGTCGCCGGCGCATCGGTCGAGGCGCTCCGCGCTTGCGGCATGAGCTCCCGGAAGGCCGAGACGCTCCGCCACGCCGCGCGGGTGGTCGAGTCGGGGGCGCTGACCGAGGAGGAGCTCTCCGGCATGTCCAGCCCCGACGCGATCCGGCTCCTCTCGGAGATGCCGGGCATCGGCGCGTGGAGCGCGGCGCTCGTCCTGCTGCGCGGGCTCGGCCGCCTCGACGTCTTTCCTCCGGGCGACGTCGGCGTCGCACGCGGTCTGAGTGGGCTCTTGCAGCTCCCGCCGGGGCCGGCGATCACTCGCGTCATCGAGCGCTTCGGCGAAGAGCGCGGCTACCTCTACTTCTGCTCGCTCGGAGGTGCGCTGCTCGAGAAGGAGCTCATCCACCCGGCTCCAACTCCGCCACGCAAGAGACGGACCTAGGAGCCCGCTAACGGGACCTAAGGAGCGCTGCGGCCGAGGACCGCTGCGAGGTTCGTGCGCCAGTCGGGCATCGGGCCGAGGCGGGCCTCGGTCTCGCTCAGATCGAGCACGCTGTAGGCGGGGCGCTCGGCTGGGCGCGGGAACTCGGCGCTCGTGCACGGGAGGACCGCGCACGCGGGCGCGACCGAGCGCGCGATGGCGTGGGCGAGCTCGAACCAGCTGCACTCGCCGCCGTCGGTGACGTGGAAGGTGCCGCTCGCTTCGGCCTCGAGCAGCGCGAGCGAGGCTCGAGCCAGGTGCTCGGCGCTGGTCGGGCGGCCTCGCTGATCGTCCACCACGCGGAGCTCGCTCTTCTCCTTCGCGAGGCGCGCGATCGTGAGCACGAAGTTCTTTCCCCACGGCGCGTAGAGCCAGCTCGTGCGGATCAAGAGGTGCCGCCCCGGCGAGCGCGCGAGGTGCTGCTCGCCCGCGAGCTTGCTCCGACCGTAGGCGTTGAGCGGCGCCGTCGGGTGGTCGACGGGGTAGGGCCGAGCGCCGCGGCCGTCGAAGACATAGTCGGTCGAGTAGTGCACGAGCGGCACCGAGAGCGCGTCGCAGCGCGCCACGAGCGCGCCGACGCCGTCGCCGTTGATGGCGGTGGCCAGCGCCTCGTTCGTCTCCGCGCCGTCGACGTCGGTGTAGGCGGCGCAGTCGATCACCGCGCGCACGTCACCGCTCACCTCGCGCTCGATCGACGCGGCGTCGGTCAGATCGAGCGCCGGAAAGAGGAGGCCGCGCGCCTCGATGCCGCGCTCCTCGAGCAGCGCCATCCACGCGCGCCCCAGCATCCCGTCGGCGCCCGCGACCAAGATCGTCATGTCCCGCTCCAGCGCGGCAGGCGCCGCTCGTCGATCTCGCGCAGCCGAGGCGCGCCCGCGTCCTTCGCCGACAGCGCCGGCGGCCCCTCGAGCTGCCAGTCGATAGCGAGCTCCGGATCGTCCCAGCGCACGGTGAGCTCGCTCTCGGGCCGGTAGACCTCGGTGCACTTGTAGACGAAGAGCGCGGGCCCCTCGAGCACCGAGAAGCCGTGCGCGAAGCCCGGCGGGATCCACAGCTGGTTCTTTCGAGCCGCGTCGAGCGTCCGCGCGACGTGGCGCCCGAAGCTCGGCGAGCTCACGCGCACGTCCACCGCGACGTCGAGCACCTTGCCGGCGAGCACCCAGACGAGCTTGCCTTGCCCGTTCGGGTGCTGGAGGTGGAGCCCTCGCAGGATGCCCCGCTCGGAGAGCGAGACGTTGTCCTGCACGAACACCGCGTCGATCCCGGCGGCCGCGTAGCGCTCGCGGTTGTGCGTCTCGAGGAAGAAGCCGCGCGCGTCGCCGAAGACCTTCGGCTGGATCTCTCGGACCTCGGGGATCTCGGTGGGGATGACCTGCATCATGGCCGCCTACGTCCTGGCGCCTCAGCGTCCCTCGCGCGCGAGCTCCGCGAGGTACTCGCCATACTGCGTCTTGAGCAGCGGCTCGGCGAGCGCGGCCAAGCGCGTCGCGTCGATCCAGCCCTTCAGGTACGCGACCTCCTCGGGGCAAGCCACCTGGAGGCCCTGGCGCTGCTGGATCGTCTGGATGAAGTTCGCTGCCTGGAGCAGCGCCTCGTGGGTGCCGGTGTCGAGCCACGCCACGCCGCGCCCGAGCTTCACGAGATCGAGCGCGCCCTGTTGCAGGTAGAGCCGGTTCAGGTCGGTGATCTCGAGCTCGCCGCGCGCCGAGGGCTTCAGCGACTTCGCGAGGTCGACGACCCTCGCGTCGTAGAAGTAGAGGCCGGCGACGGCCCAGTGGCTCTTGGGCTTCTGCGGCTTCTCCTCGATGCCGATCACCTTGCCGGCCTCGTCGACCTCGGCGACGCCGTACGCGCTCGGGTTCTTCACCCAGTAGCCGAAGACCGTCGCGCCCTGGTCCATGCGCGAGGTCTCCTCGAGCAGGCCCGAGAGCCCGTGGCCGTAGAAGATGTTGTCGCCAAGGACGAGCGCGCAGGGGTCGCCGGCGATGAAGCGCTCGCCGATGAGGAACGCCTGCGCGAGCCCGTCGGGCGAGGGCTGGACGGCGTACTCGATGTGCATTCCCCACTGCGATCCGTCGCCGAGCAGCCCTGTGAAGAGCGGCTGCTCGTGCGGCGTGGTGATCACCAAGACCTCGCGGATCCCCGCGAGCATCAAGGTGGTCAGCGGGTAGTAGATCATGGGCTTGTCGTAGATCGGCATGAGCTGCTTGCTCACCGATCGCGTCAGCGGATGGAGCCGCGTGCCGCTCCCGCCGGCGAGGATGATGCCCTTCTCGACGCTCATGTCTCCTCCGTGTTGTCGCGGCCGGGGCGGCGCTCGCCGTAGTTCGCCTCGATCCACTCGCGGTACGCTCCGGTGCGCACGCCCTCGACCCAAGCGTCGTTGGCGAGGTACCAGCGCACCGTCTCGCGCATGCCGCTCTCGAATGTCTCGGCGGGCGCCCACCCGAGCTCGCGCTGGATCTTGCTGGCGTCGATCGCGTAGCGCAGGTCGTGGCCGGGCCGGTCCTTCACGTAGGTCTTGAGCGCGAGGAGCTCGCCGGCGTCGGCGCCGGTCTCCTCCGCGACGAGGTGGCAGATCCGCTCGACGACGTCGACGTTGCGCACCTCGTTGTGGCCGCCGACGTTGTACGTCTCGCCGATCGCGCCGCGCTCGATGACCGTCCAGATCGCCTCGCAGTGATCGGTGACGTAGAGCCAGTCACGGACATTGAGGCCCTGGCCGTAGATCGGGAGCGGCTTTCGCTCTAGCGCGTTGAGGATCATCAGCGGAACCAGCTTCTCCGGGAACTGGAGAGGCCCGTAGTTGTTCGAGCAGTTCGTGAGCTTGAACGGAAGGCCGTACGTCCGGCCGTAGGCACGCACGAGGTGATCGCTCGCGGCCTTCGAGGCCGAGTAGGGGCTCGAGGGGTCGTAGCGGGTCTCTTCGGTGAAGAGGCCGCTCTCCCCGAGCGAGCCGTAGACCTCGTCGGTGCTGACGTGGTGGAAGAGCTTGCCCTCGCGCCTGCCCTCCCAGTGGCGGCGGCACGCGTCGAGGAGGACGAAGGTGCCCTCGATGTTCGTGCGCACGAATTCGCGCGGGCCGAGGATGCTGCGGTCGACGTGGCTCTCGGCGGCGAAGTGCACCACGAGCTCCGGCGCGTGGCGCTCGAAGAGGACCTCGACGGCCGCCGCGTCGGCGATGTCGACGCGCTCGAGGACGTAGTTCGCGCGTCCGTCGATGGCGGCGAGGCTCGCCGGGTTGGCGGCGTAGGTGAGCTTGTCGGCGTTGACGAAGCGGTGCTCGGGGAAGCGAGGCACCATGAGGTTGAGGAAATTCGCGCCGATGAAGCCGGCGCCGCCCGTCACGAGGATGTTCATCGCAGTGTCTCGCGCATGCTCTCGGTCGTAACCGGTGGGGGTCTCGTGTTCTTGGCCGATGCGCTCGGAGCCGGCGGCGCGGGTTCTATAGCAGGCCTGGGCCGCAGGCACCGGCCACGTAGACCCTGGCCACGTAGACCCCCTGATGTTGCTCGGCGAGCCGAACCTCCTGGCGTACCTGGTGCTCTTCCTCTGGGTGCCCGTCACGGTGGTCGCGTTCATGCGGCTCCGTCCGTCGCTGGCGACGATGGTCTGCATGCTGTCGGGCGTGATGTTCCTCCCGGAGCAGCTCGCCATCGATCCGCCGCTGCTCCCGCCGATGGACAAGCTCTCCATCACGGCGACCTGGGCGTTCTTCGGCTGCCTCTGGAAGGCGCGCGATCGCATCGCCGAGGCGAGGCCGCTCCGCGGGATCGACGCGCTCTTCCTGCTCGTCCTCATCGGCAACATCGGCACCGCGCTCACGAACGGCGATGCCCTCGTCACGGGACCGACGACACGGCCGGCCCTCACGCTCTACGACGCGTTCGCCGGCGGGGTGAAGGACACTCTCTCCCTCTACCTGCCCTTCCTGCTCGGCCGCGCGATGCTCCGGACGCGGCGCGATCTCCTCGACCTCACCCGCGTGCTCGTCATCGCGGGGATCGTCTACGCGGCGCTGGCGCTCGTGGAGATCCGCTTCAGCCCGCAGCTCCACCGGTGGCTCTACGGCTACCACCAGCACGACTTCAGCATGACGATGCGCTTCGGGGGCTATCGCCCGATGATCTTCATGCTGCACGGGCTCGCCACCGCGATGTTCGTGCTCACCACGGCCGTGGTGGCGTGCGCGCGGTGGCGCGCGGGCGAGGCGAAGCCATGGACCGCCGCCTTCCTCACCGCGGTGCTCGTCCTGTGCAAGAGCACGGGCGCGATCGTCTACGCCCTCGTCGTGGTGCCGCTGGTCGCGAGCACGAAGCGGCCGCGGATGTGGCTCGCGAGCGTCCTCGCCGCGATGGTGCTGCTCTTTCCGCTCCTGCGCGGCGCGGACGTCTTCCCGACCGACACGCTCGTCGAGTGGGCAGGGCACATCAACGAGGATCGCGCGCTCTCGCTCTGGTTCCGCTTCGATCAGGAGGATCAGCTCCTCGATCGTGCGCGCGAGCGCATCTACTTCGGCTGGGGACCTTACAGCCGCAACCGCATCTACGACCCCGAGACCGGCGAGGATCTCTCGGTGACCGACGGCGACTGGATGATCCAGGTCGGCACGCGAGGCCTCGTGGGCTTCATCGGGCTCTACGGGCTCCTCGCGCTCGCCGTCGTCGTCGCGCAGCGCCGGCTCAAGAAGATCCGGAAGCGACGCGATCGCATCCTCGTCGCGGCGCTGGGCTTGGCGAGCGCGCTGCAGACCGTGGACCTCCTGCCGAACGGCCTCTTCCACTTCCTCCCGTTCTTCTTCGCAGGGGCGGTCGCCGGGCTCAGCGAGGGTCTCGCGACCCGCCGGCGCGCCGGCCGCACGTGAGCGCCGTGCGCTCGCTTGATCACGAGGAGGAGGTGCGTAGGGCTCATGCCCGTGCAGCCGCGTCCGATCGAGCTCCGCTACCTCCTGCTCACCCTCGTACCGCACCAGGTGGACGAGCACGGAGACATCTGGGTCGACTCCCTCTGGCATCGCGATCTGCTCGCGCACTTTCGTTACCTGAAGCGCATCGTGCTCGCGGCGCCGACGTCGCCGAGAGAGCCCGGCCTCGAGCTCGTGCGCCTCGCGGTGCCGAGCGACGTCTCCCTCACGCTGGTGCCGCTGCCGCTCTCGCGCTCGACGCGCGAGGCGATCGCGAGCTTGCCTGCCACGGCGCGGGCGCTCTGGCGCGCGGTCGGCGAGGCCGACGTGGTGCACTCGGGGGTCGCAGGCTGGCCGATGCCGGTCGGGTGGATCGCGAACCCGATCGCGCTGGCGCGCGGACGCACGCTCCTCGTCGTCATCGAGTCGGCGCCGTGGCGGACCAGCGGCGCGGCGCACGAGCGGGCGCGCGACCGCGTTCGCGACCTCGTCACGGAGGCGCTCGCGCGCTTCTTCGTCGGGCGCGCGGACGTGAAG
>JAEZBP010000244.1 GCA_023427125.1 Pseudomonadota bacterium
CGCGCCGCGGCACGTCGCCGGCGCGCGCGCCGAGGACGGTGAGCGCACCGCGAGCATCGCCGCGAGCCGCCGCGGCGGTGGCTCGGGCGAGCCGATACGCGCTGTCCATCATGAGGTCGGTCGAGCGCGGATCGCACAGCGAGAGCCACTCGTCGGCGGCCGCAGGGTCGCCCGAGCGTGCGGCGTACGTCGCGAGCAGGCAGCGCATCACGTGACGATGCCGGCGATCTTCGAGCAGCTCGGCGGCCGTCTCGAGCACCGCGCGACGCGCGCGCTCCGCGAAGTGTGGTGCGAGGAGCACCGTGAGATGGAAGAAGCGCTCCTGCAGCGGGAACGACGCGTCTTCGTCCAGCTGCGCGCGAGTCGCGAGCCACTCCCGCTTCGCTTGGCCCACATGCGCCGTGGCCAGCCGCCCGTGAACATCGACCATCGCGGTGACGCCGGCGGGGAGCGCCTCCCCTTGCTGCTCTTGCTCGCGAAGACGCGAGTGGCGCTCCGACTCGCTGATGGCGAGCTCCTCAGCCATCTTCTCACGGCGCTCATCGCGCGCGGCGAGCCGGTTCGCAGCCCCGCAATAGCCGCACGTGAAGGCGCCGCCTTGGACGGCTGCGTCGAGCGGAGCGCCGCAGCCCCGACAGGCGAGGACCCGAAGCTCGTGGCTGTGGAGCGTGCTCGTCATGGCGTCTACGGGGCGATGATGAGCACGGTGACCTGGCTCGGCATCATCCGGGCGCCCGGGCAGTTGGTGCTGTTCTGGAGCGAGACGCTGGTCATCCTCGAGGCCGGCGCGCCCCCGATCAAACAGGTGAAGGCGCCGGTGAGATGGCGGGAGGGACCCATCACCATGCCGGAGGCGACGCCGGTGTTCACTCCAGCGTTGTCGCCATTGGTCAGCGGCACGCTGGTGCTGAGGTTGTGCGCCGGCGCGCACGAGATGAGTACGTTGTACGCGGCGGGTACGCCCATCGGGCCGCTCGCGAGGTTGGGGTAGGGGATCGGCACGGGGACACCGGCCGCTGCGGGGGTGAGGCACACGTCCGGCAAGCCGGTGTCGAGACCGCCGAGCTGGTTGTTGGCAAACATCGTCGTCTCTCCTTCAGCCCAGGTGGATCTGATCGGCGCTCATCTTCACCAGCTTCTTGGCGGTGACGAGCGCGGTGTCGGCGTGGGCGCGGAGCATTCCGCGGAGCGAGAATGTCAGGGTGCCGGCCTTGACGTGCTCGCCCTCGGCGATCTCACGGTACGAGCGGCCGAGCGTCTCCTTCACGCTCTCGACGACCACCTCGCTGAACGAGGCGACCTGGCGCATCCGCGTGGACTCGAGCGTGAGCTGGGTCGCGAAGAGCTCGAGGTGCTCGGCCGCCCAGCTCGCGCGCTCCGCCGCGAGCGACAGCGTCTTGCCCGCGAGGCTCAGCCCTCGGCCTCGCACGCGCACGTCCTGACCCGCCTCGATCGTGACCGTGCCGCCGGCGCGGAGCTTGAGGTCGCCGTCGACCGCCAGCTCGCGCTCGTCGCCGCCTTGCTCGAGCACGGCGAGCGCGAAGATGTGGGACGTGACCCGCGCGAGCAGGACGCTGTCGCCCGGGCGAGGCGCGACGAGGCAGCTCGCGGCGCGCCGCGCGAGGCTCGAGCGGCCCTGGTGGGCCACGATGAGGTCGCCGTCCACGCCGGCGCTCACCACGCCCCAGTAGATCTCGCCGCGCAGCGCGAGCGCCTCTCGGTCGAGGGTCGAAGGATCGATCAGATGCTCGGTCGCCATTGTTCAGCCTCCAGTAGGTCGGGGTCGTCGCCGAGCGCGAGCGCCCGGGAGCTGAACGTCGCCCCCTGGTCGTGCACCCGGTGAAGCTTCGTGCGGAAGAGCGTCGCGTGCGTGAAGTCGGCGTAGAAGAGCCGCGCACCCGAGAAGTCCGCGTAGGTGAGATCCGCGCCGAGAAAGCGCGCGCCGCTCGCCTCGGCCTCTTGGAAAATGCATTGATCCGCCTTGGCGCCCGACAGGTCGGCCTGGATGAGGCGCGCCGCGAGGAAGATCGACTGCGAGAGCTGCGCCTCGTGGAAGATCGCTCCGTCGAGGGTCGCCTCCGCGAAGAGGCAGCGCGGGGCCGAAGCGCCCGCGAAGGACGCGTACGCGAGGTTCGAGGCGCGGAAGCCGCAGGTGTCGAGCGAGCCGCCGTCGAAGCGCGCGCCGCCGAGGTCGCACTCCATGAACTGGGCGCCGAAGAGCGCCTGCCCCGAGAGATCCTGCGCACCGAGAGTGCACTTCACGAACACGACTTTCTGCGCGCGAAGATCGCGGAGGATGGCCCGCGAGAGATCGGCTTCCACGAACGCGGTCTCCACGAGGGTCGCGCCGGTGAGGTCCGCGTGGACCTCCGCGCAGCCGGCGAAGCTCGTCTTCGTGAGATCGCTGGCTCGCAGGTCGACCTCGACGAGCGGCGACATGGCGAAGCTCGCGTGGCGCAGGTCGGCCTTGGCGAGGGTCACGCTCCGGAGATCGCACTCGGCGAGGCTGGCGTAGGGGAGCTGCGCGCCGTCCGCGATCACGTCGTGGAGCGCGCAAGCGGAGAAGACCGTATGACCGAGGCGCGCGGCCGAGAGGCGGGCGCCGCGCAGATCGCACGCGGTGAAGAGGCTCTCCGAGAGCGTCGCGCCGTCGAGGATGGCGCCTCGGAGATCGCACGCCTCGAAGATCGCGCCGGCCAGGCTGGCGCCGGTCAGATCGACCCCGTCGAGGCGCTCCTTGCGCAGGGGCTCGCCACGGCGGATGCGGGACTCGAGCTCGTCTCGGGGAATCATCACGAGGCCTCCTTCTTCCTGAGCGGGCGGTGCCTGACGCGGGTGACGAGCGCGCCCTCGAGGGACGTCTCGGAGTCGGCGTGGACGAGCGCGAGGTCCGCCGCGAAGAGGTTGCTGCCGCGCAAGCTCGCGCCGCGCAGATCCGCGCCCTGCAGGACCGCGCCCATCAGGTTCGCGCCGCGCAGGTCCGCGTGGCGCAGATCGCACTCGGTGGCGAGCGCGCGCTTCATGACCGCGCGGTAGAAGCGTGATCCTTCGAGCGCGGCGCTCGAGAGATCGCAGTCGCTCAGGGTCGCCTCGTCGAAGCACGCGCGCGAGAAGGAGCAGCCGCGCAGGGTGCTCCGCGGCATGTGGGCGCGGCGGAAGTCCGCCTGATCGAAGCGGCACTGCGAGACGAAGCGCGCGTTCTCGAGCCGCGTGTCGACGAAGCGGCTCTTCACACCGCTCACGCCGACGAAGACCGCCTTGTCCATCCGGCAGCGCTCGAAGGAGACCCCGTCGAGGCAGACCTCGATGAAGTTGCTCTCCTCGAGGGTGCACGCCTCGAAGCTCATCGCCTCGAGGCTCATCTGGAGGAACGTGACGCCGCTCAGATCGGACTCGACGAAGGCGGTGTCGTGGGCGACTCGGACCTTCGACAGATCGGCGCCGCGCAGGCGCGAGCGCGCGATCCGCGACACCCTCAGGGCCGCGCCGTCGAGGATGGCCTCCTCGAGATCGCAGCCCTCGACGCGTGTCCAGGTGAGGCGCGCGCGCCCGAGGTTCGCCCTTCGCAAGGAGGTGCCACGGAGCACGACCTCGCCGAGGTTGGCCTTCGCGAGCACCGCGCCGTCGAGCCGCGCGCCCGTGAGGTTCGCCTTGGTGAGGTTCGCCCCCTCGAGCCAGGCGCCCGACAGATCCAGGCCGGAGAGATCGAGCTCCGC
>JAEZBP010000253.1 GCA_023427125.1 Pseudomonadota bacterium
ACCGACCGCGCGCTCGCCTCGTCGACGAGCGCGTGCAGGCGCAGCTCCTCGAGCGCGCCATCCTCGGGATGGACGCTCGCCACGAACCCCGACCGGCTCCGGGTCAGCTCGATCAAGCTCGCGAGCGGCTCGTGGAAGACGGCGACGGTCGCGCCCGGGTCGTCGCGGAAGTGCACCATCCGCACGGTGTCGAGCAGGCGCTCCTGAGCGCGCGCGCGCAGCTCCGCGTGCCGTCGATCGGTGATGTCGACGAAGGTGACCACAGCGCCCATGCGTGCGCCGTCGGGCGAGGGGAAGGGCAGGGCGCTGAAGATCGCCCACCGCAGCTCACCGTCGGGCTGGCGCACGCCGATGGTGGCCGGCTCGGCCGGGCGGCCCGTCGCCAGGCACTGCGCGGCCGGGTAGTCGGCCACGGTGCAGGGCGTTCCGTCCTCGTGGAACGACGCGCCCTCGAAGTCCGCGATGTAGCGCTGCGAGAGGTGCTCCCACGAGAGGCCGAGGAAGCTCTGCGCCTGCCCGTTCGCCCGCAAGATGGCCCCGTCGGCGTCCAGCTGCACGATGCCGCCGGGGACGACCTCCAGGATGCGCGCGAGGTGCTGCGCTTCGTTCGGGGTGGGGTTGCGACGCGGGATCCCACCGTCCGGCGTCACCATCGGTGCGCGAGGCGACGGAGGATGAGGTTTGGTCTTCGACACAGCCGACCTGTCGCCGAGGCTACCCTGCTTCGCCTCGCGTCGTCTCGCCTCACGTGCATGCGACCGGCAGGTGCCGAGCTAGCCCGGATTGCTGACGAGGGCGCCGTGTGACACGGCGCCCTCGTGAATAATCCGGGCTAGGCTCCGCCGCATGACGGAGACCCCCACGCGCGCGCGCCCGCTCGCCGTCCTGCGCGCACTGATCGACGCGATCGACCGCGACGTGCTCACGCTCCTCTCGCGCCGAATGGCGCTGGTCGCCGAGGTGGCCGAGTACAAGCGGGGGCACGCCAAGCGGATCCGCGACTTCGCGCGCGAGGAGGAGATCCTCGAGGACCGGAGCCGCCGCGCGGAGAAGCTCGGCTTGAGCGCCGGGGTCATCGAGTCGATGTGGCGCCTGGTCCTCTCGGCCAGCCGCGAGCACCAGGCCGCGCTGCGCGCCGAGGTGCCGCCGGACGTCGAGCCGGTGACCGTCGCGATCATCGGCGGGCGCGGCGGCATGGGTCGCGCGATGGCGCGGCTCTTCGGTGACCTCGGCCACGCGGTGATGGTGGCCGACGTCGACACCGAGCTGACCTCCGTGGAGGCCGCGCAGCTCGCCGACGTCGTCGTGGTGAGCGTCCCGATCGAGCTCACGGAGCAGGTGATTCGGGAGGTCGGCCCTCACGTGCGGGAGGACGCCCTCTTGATGGACGTGACCTCGGTGAAGGAGGGGCCGCTCGCCGCGATGATGGCCTCGACGAAGGCCTCGGTGATCGGCACGCACCCGATGTTCGGCCCGAACGTGCACTCGCTCCAGGGGCAACGCATCGTGCTGTGCGCGGGTCGCGGCGAGGAGTGGCAGGGGTGGCTGAGACGCGCGTTCACCGCGCGCGGCCTCTCGGTGACCGACGCCACGGCCGAGCAACACGATCGCGCCATGGCGGTGGTGCAGGTCTTGAACCACTACCAGACCCAGGTGCTCGGCCTGACGCTCGCGCGCTTCGGCGTGCCGCTCGAGGACACGCTCGCGTTCACCTCTCCCGCGTACCTGATGGAGCTCTACGTCGCGGGGCGTCACTTCGCTCAGTCGCCCGCGCTCTATGGATCGATCGAGATGCGAAACCCTCGCACCGCCGAGGTCACGCGCGCGTTCCAGAGCGCCGCGAGCGAGCTCGCCGAGATCCTCGAGACGAAAGACCGCGCGCGCTTCGCGTCGGTGTTCGAGGAGGTGCGCCGCTTCTATGGTGACTTCTCTGCCGAGGCCGTCGCGCAGTCGAGCTTCCTCATCGATCGGCTGGTCGAGCGCTCCTGAGACGGGCGCGGGTCGCGAGCGCGATGCCGGCGAAGACGAGCGCCGCCGCGAGGATCACGCGCGAGGTCAGCGCCTCACCGAGCACGAGCACCGCGAGCACCGCCGCGGCGACGGGCTGGAGGTAGATGTAGATCGCGACGATGGAGGCCGGCGCGCGGCCGAGCGCCCACGCGTTCACGAGGTAGGTGAAGACCGTCGCGAAGAGCACGATGAAGAGGACGAGGAGCCAAGTGTCGGCCGTGATCGAGGGCGCATGGGCGAGCAGATCGCGCGCGCCGTAGGGCAGGACCCAGAGCGCGCCGAACGCGAAGAGCCAGACCACCACCTTGAGCGAGCCGTGCCTCCTCACGAGCGGACCGACGAGCACGAGGTAGGCGCCGTACGAGAGCGAGTTGCCGATGACGAGCGCGTCTCCGAGGAGCGTCGCGCCGCTGACGGTGAGCGCCTCGGCGCCGAGGAGGTAGACCACGCCTGCGAGCGCGAGCCCGACCCCGAGGAGCGCGAGCCCGCTCGTCGCTTCCCGGCGGAGGACGAGCGCGACGAGCAGCGTGAAGATCGGGATCGTCGCGACGAGGACGCTGGCGTTGATCGCGGTGGTCCGCGCGAGGCCTTCGAAGAAGAGGACCTGGTTGCCGGCGATGCCGAGGAGCGCGCAGCCGGCGAGCCTCGCGAGGTCTGCGGGCGGGACGCGGAGCGCGCCGCCGCGCGTGCGGTGGATCGCGAAGAGGATGAGCCCGGCGAGCAGCGTCCGCCCGAGCGCGAGCGCGCCCGGAGGTAGCTCGCGCACCACGATCTTTCCTGCGACGGCGTGCCCCGCGAACGCGAGCTGCACCGCGACGAGGGCTCCATGCACCAAGAGCGGCGACTCTCTCGCGTCCGTGCCGCGTGCCATGCGCTGGGGCATTATCCGATCCCATGTGCGCGCGCTACACGATGACCAAGGTCTCGGCGCTCGACCTCGCGGAGGAGCTCGGGGTGACGGAGATCGCCACGGAGCTGAGCGCGCAGTTCAACATCGCGCCGACCGAGGAGGCGCCGATCGTGGTCGAGACCAAGGAGGGCGCGCGCCGCCTGGGGCTCGCGCGCTTCGGCTTGGTGCCGCACTGGGCCAAGAGCCTCAAGGAGGGTCCGCGCTACCTGAACGCGCGCATGGAGTCGGTGGCCGAGAAGCGCGCGTACCGCGACGCGCTCATCCGGCACCGCTGCCTCGTTGTGGCCGACGGCTTCTACGAGTGGCGCACCGAGGGCAAGCTGAAGGTGCCCTTCTGGTTCCACTTGCCCGAAGGAAGCCTCTTCGCGTTCGCGGGCCTGTGGGCGTCGTGGCGTGATCCCGAGGGCCACTGGGTGCCGAGCTTCACGATCCTCACGCGCGAGGCGGAGGGCCCGGTGCGCGCGATCCACGATCGGATGCCGCTGATCCTCGCGCCCGAGGCCTACGGTCCTTGGCTCGATCGAGAGCTCCAGGATCTCGAGCAGATCCTCCCGCTGCTCGAGCAGGCGCGAGCCGGCGAGCTCCAAGCGCGCGAGGTCTCGCGGCGCGTGAACGACGTGAAGAACGACGGGCCCGAGCTGCTCGATCCCGTGTAGCCCGGGCGCCAGCGCCGCGGGGCGATCCGGACGAGCGGCATCGGCCTCGCGGTCCGCGGCAGCGCGCCGCGTGTGGGCGACGCGCGACGCTTGGCGCGCGCTGCCCCATCGGTGGTTCGCGGGCGCCCGTCCTCGCGACTGGGCACGCGTTCTGCGGCGCTCGCGCGTATGCAGCAGCCGGAAGAGATCATGCTCCCCGCCTCCGAGGCCGAGGCGAGGAGGGAGGGCCCGCGAGAGGACGGCATCGAGCAGCTCCGGGAGATCCTCTTCGGGACGATCTTCCACGACATCGAGCGCCGGATCGCCCGCACCGACGCGTACCACGTGGCGCGTGACCAAGAGCTCCAGCACGAGGCCCGCAGGCGCGTCGAGATCATCGAGGCGCACCTCGAGCAGGAGATCGAGGCGCTCACGGCCCGCATGGAGCGCGAGGTGTCGGAGTCGAGCGAGGCGATCCGGAGCCTCGCGCGTGAGCATCGCGAGTCGAACAACGCCCTCGAGCAGCGCGTGGCGCGGATGGAGGAGGCGCTCGGCCAATCGCAGCGCCAGCTCCGCCAGCAGCTCCTCGAGCAGGCGAAGTCCTTCCTCGACGAGGTAGAGGAGCTGCGGCGGGACTTCGTGGCGGCGCTCGACGCCCGGCTCGGCCTCCTCGAAGGCGAGCTCGAGGGTGGGGCGCGCGGTGATGGTCGACGCGAGCAGTGAGAGACGCGCCGCGAGGCGAGCGCGCTCCGACGCGACCCTCGACGATGTGCGGCGCGTGGTGCTCGGCCCCGAGCGTGAGCGCATCGCGCGGCTCGAGGCGCGCCAGGCGGTCTCCGCGGCCAGCAGCGGCGACCGGCGGCCGGAGGCCATCGCCCACGCGAACGGCGGGCGCCCCGAGGCGCTCGCGATCGCGCTCGAGCCCGCGCTCACATCGTCGGTGCGCGAGGTCGCCCGGCGCGAGCCTCAGCTCTTCGGCGAGATCCTGGCTCCGACCATCGGCGCCGCGGTGCGGCGCGCCGTCGCCGAGGCGATGGCGGCGATGCTGCAGCGCTTCGACGAGGCGCTCGAGCGGAGCCTGTCGATCGAGAGCATCCGCTGGCGCCTCGAGGCGAGGCGGACCGGCCGCCCCTTCGCCGAGGTCGTGCTCCTGCACACCTTGGCCTACCGCGTCGAGCAGATCTTCTTGATCCACTCCGAGACCGGCATCCTGCTCTCGCACGTCGCGCGGGAGCACGAGGCCAGCGCGAGCCCCGATCAGGTCGCCTCGATGCTCTCGGCCATCGACTCGTTCTCGCGCGACGCGTTCGGGCCCCTGCCGCCCGGCGCGCACCTGCGGCGTTTCCAGGTGGGCGATCTCGCCGTGTGGGTGGAGCGCGACACCGTCCTGACGATCGCCGCGGTGGTGCGCGGCGCCGCCCCGCAGTGCTTCGCGGAGGCGCTCGACGAGGCGCGCGAGCGCCTGCGGCTCGCCTACGGGGCCGAGCTCGCCGCCTTCCAGCACGACGTGAGCCCCTTCATCCCCACCCGCGCCGTCCTCGAGCACCTCTTCCACACGGAGCGCCGCCCAGCCTCGCGCCGGGCGCCGCAGTGGCTCGCAGGGGCGGGCCTCATCCTCTTCGTCGTCGTCGGCCTGCTGGTCGCGGTGCGTGCCGAGGATCGCGCCGGCGACGAGCGGAGTCGCGCCGGCTATCTCGAGGCCCTCCGCGCGGAGCCCGGCATCGTGCTGACCGCGATCGATCGAGTCGGTGACACCTACCGGCTCGCGGGGCTCCGCGATCCGCTCGCCGCGCGCGTCGAGGAGGTCATCGCCCGTCACGGCTTGCCGGCCGCAGAGCTCCGCTTCGAGCGCTTCTACTCGCTCGACGAGCCGATCATCGAGCGGCGCGCGCGCCGCGTCCTCGCACCGCCAGGAGGGGTGACGCTCTCGCTCGATGACGGACAGCTCCGCGCCGCCGGCAGCGCACCCGAGGCGTGGATCGATCGCGCTCGGCTGATCGCCCCCGCGCTCCCCGGAGTTCGACGCTACGACGACGGCGCGCTCCGCGCGGACGCGCCGGAGGAGCTGCGCGCCGCTGCCGCTCGTCTCGAGACCATCTCGATCCCCTTCGGGCCCGGGTCGAGCGCGGTCGCGGCCGACGACGGCGGCGCGGTCGCGGCCGCCGTCGCGGGGGCGGAGCGCTTCCTCACGCTCGCGGAAGACGCCGCCCTGCCGGCCTGCATCGTCGTCGACGGGCACGCCGACTCGACCGGGAGCCCGGCGGCGAACGCTCGCCTCCGGCGCGAGCGAGCGAGCGCCGTCGCCGCGCTCCTCTCGGAGGAGGTCGGCGCGGATCGCCTTCGCGTCCGGGCGCTGTCCGGCGCCGAAGAGCGAAAAGTGACCTTCCGCGCAGATCTCGCGGCCTGCGGGGCAGGCTGACCCATGGCCGAGAAGATGAAAGTCTGCGTGATCGGAGCGTCGGGGGTCGGGAAGACGAGCCTCGTCGGTCGCTACGTGAACAGCGTGTTCTCGGAGGACTACCTGAAGACCATCGGGGTGAAGATCGACTCACGCCGCGTCTCGCGCGGCGAGCGGGTGGTCGATCTGATCTTGTGGGATCTGAGCGGTGAGGACGAGTTCCAGAACTTGCAGCCGGCGTATCTGCGTGGCGCCGCCGGCTACCTCCTCGTCATCGACGGGACCCGGCCCAAGACGCTGGACACGGCCGTGGCTCTCGAGGCGCGGGCGCGCGAGACGATCGGCGGGGCGCCCTTCATCGTGCTGCTCAACAAGGCGGATCTGCGGGAGTCGTGGAAGGTGGGGCCGGCCGAGGAGGCATCGCTGGCCGCGAAGGGGTGGACGCTGATCGAGACGAGCGCGAAGACGGGCGAGGGTGTGGAGCACGCGTTCGATGCGTTGCTCGACGCCATCCTCGCGCGCCGTGAGAGCCACGGGCTCGGCGCGTGAAGGTGCTCGCGCGGCGTCGAGCCACGAGCGGTTCCGGCGCTCGCCGGACACCGGGGACGGGAGGCGCCTACCGGACGGCTGCGCGCGCCAGCCAGCTCAGGGCGCGTTGAGGCCGAACCAGTAGCGCCGGTGCGCCCACGCGTTGGTGACGACGTCCATCGCCATCACGAGCTGCATCACGTCCTCCTGGATCCACCGGTACCACTCGCCGTGCGTGCGCGACGCGTAGAGCGCGCGCCGGAGCGTCGTCACGAGCGCTTGGCTTCCGGGCCACTGCTGGAAGACCTCGAGGGGATGATCGCCCTGATCCTCGAGTTGGCGGCAGCGCTCGCTCGCGTCGAGCGAGTAGTCGAGGTGGAAGACGGGCGGATGAGAGTGCCGCTCCTGGCGCGGCACGATCACGTGGACCATCCCCGTCGGCTCGGCCCACCCCTCGTCGATGGTGCGGAACCAGTAGAGGCGCTCGGGCACCGCTATCCCGCGACGGAGCTGGTGGAGCGTGTACTGCTCGACGTGCTCCCAGCCCGCCGCGACGCAGCGGTTACGGAAGGAAGGGAACGGCTCGAGGGGCTGGCGATTCGACCAAGCGCCGAGGTCCCCAGTGTGCTTCAGCCAGGCGTCGAGGCGCATGGCATGCTTCGTACCAGGGAAGCGGCCCCGGAGGGAAGACGCTAACCGCGGTGTTGCTGTCCGGCAGGTCGGGTCAGACGCGCGAGCGCGCGCCCGTGATGATCTCAATACGACTGGAGCAGCGCCTCGGTGGTCGCCGAGAGGCAGACGCGCGCCGAGACGATCCCGGTCGGGGCGCGCAGGTAGGCGAGCTCGCAGCCGAGCCCCGTCGGGCACGAGCTGTCGCTCGTGCAGAGATCGGTGCAGACGCCGAGCGTGCGCTCGCAGAACTGAGAGGTGCAGTCGCCGTTCTGCGTGCACGCGGCCCCCGCCGGACGGTTGTGCAAGCCCGCGCCCGTGTTCGCGAGGCAGACCGGCACCGTCTCGATCGCGGTCATGCTCCGGATCGCGGGAGGCGCGTCCGCCGCGTAGGTCCCGATCGTGGTCGCCGTGCCGCGGATCGAGCAGTGGGTGCCGCTCGGGCAGTGCTCGTCGATGGCGCAGGGCTCCGCGCAGACGCCGCTCACGCAGCTCGCCGCGCCGAAGCGGCAAGGCTGCGTCGCGCTGCACGCCGCGCCGGTGTCGCGCGTGCCGTTGTCGTCGAGCCGGCAGGTCGCGTACTGGAAGCGGGTGGTCCCGCTCGCGACGGAGACGATCTCGCAGACCGTCCCGGCCGCGCAGCCGCCGTTGCCTATGCCGTCGCGGCTACAGAAGTCGACGCAGCGGTTGGTGGAGCAGCCGGGTCCGACGCAGTAGCGATCGCAGTCGCCGCTCCGGCACTGCGAGTCGCTCGTGCACACCGCGCCGCCGCCGAGCGTCCCGATCGGGTCGGTCGTCTCGCCGCAGCCGTGGAGGTTGTCGGTGAGGGTCACGCGGTACTCGCAGGTCTGCGTGGCGGTGCAGCCGGAGCCGAGCGGCCCCGTGAAGCTGCCCTCGCAGAATGAGGTGCACACGTAGTTGCCGCTGCACATCCCGCCTCCGGAGACGACGCAGCCGCAGAGGAGGTCCTCCTCGCAGACGTCGGCGCCGCCGGTCCAGTTGCAGCGCTCGGAGACGCCGCAGTTGTCGACCGTGAAGCGGTTGCAGTCGGTGTCCTCGCCGTCGCAGACCTCGGCGGCGCGCGGGCTCACGTTGATGTCCGTGTCGTCGCAGTCGCCGGCGCACTCGCTCAGACCGTCACCGTCGTCGTCGCGGGGATCGCAGGGCGTGCAGAGCTCGTCGGTGTAGCCGTCGCAGTCCTGATCGATTCCGTCGCCGCGTCCGTCCGCCGCGCAGAGCTCCGGCGCGCCCGGGTAGATCGTGGGGGCCGCGTCGTTGCAGTCCCGCTGGAGCGGATCGGGCGAGCAGGTCCCGAAGCCGTCGCCGTCGGCGTCGAAGTCCTCGTCGATCTGCATGTCGCAGTCGTCGTCCTGGCCGTTGCACGCCTCGGCGCGACCGGGGTTGATCGCGCCGTTCGCGTCGTCGCAGTCGGTGCACTCGTTGAAGCCGTCGAAGTCGCGGTCGCGCGTGGGGTCGCACGAGCAGAGCTCGTCGACCATCCCGTCGCAGTCGTCGTCGAGGCGGTTGCCGCAGATCTCCGTGCCCGCCATCCCCGGCGTGCAAGTGCCGGGCGCGCCGCCCGAGCACGCGGGCGCGGTGCGCCGGCATACGCCGAGGCCGCAGACGAGATCGGCCAGGCCGTCGTCGATCATTCCGTCGCAGTCGTCGTCGACGCCGTAGCACACCTCGCCGCTCGGGGTCCCCGGGGTGCACGTCGCCGGCGTGCCGCCGACGCAGCCGGGCTGGGTGCGCGCGCATGCGCCGACGCCGCAGCTCACCGGCGCGATTCCGTCGTCGGCCGTCCCGTCGCAGTCGTCATCGAGGCCGTTGCACACCTCGGCGACCGGCGTGCCCGGCGTGCAGGTCGCGCCGCCCGCGCCGGAGCACTCGAGCACGATGCGGCGGCACTCGCCGACCCCGCATACCAGCGTCCCGAAGCCCTCGTCGACCATTCCGTCGCAGTCGTCGTCGGTGCCGTCGCAGGTCTCGGTGCCGGCGGGGAGCGGGACGCACACCGTCGGCGCGCCCCCCCGGCAGGCCTCGCCCCTGACCCCGCCCG
>JAEZBP010000299.1 GCA_023427125.1 Pseudomonadota bacterium
GCCGGGCGGGGGGGCGCGGACTTTGTTGGCTAGCGCGTGCTTCGCGAGCGCGCGGTCGTGCGGCACGACCTTTCCCTCCGGTCGGCGCTGCTCGTCCCGGTGTCCAGAGGTGAGCGCGCCGCTCGGCGTGAGTTGCGACGAGCGGCCGAGCACTGAGCGGACCGCTCGATCCACTCGAGAGCCTCGTTCGACCACGTCGGTCGAGGCTCGCGTACGCTCGGCGCCGGGCGTCGGTCCGATCCGTCCGCCGGGCCACATGCTGCGCTCCGCCTCGGCTTCCTTGCCGACAACTCATCATGCTCGGTATGCTGCGCGCCATGAACCTCACGGACCGCCAGATCAAGGAAGCGCGGGAGCGCTACTCCAAGGGGGACGTCTCGCAGCAGCAGCTCGCGCAGCAGCTCGGGGCGTCGCGCGCCGTCATCGCAGACCTCCTCGCGGGGCGCCTGCGCAAGGAAGCGGGAGGACCGTTCTATCGGCCCAAGCGCAGGATGCTGACCAACAAGCAGGTCGAGCAGATCCGCAAGGCTTACGCGAAGGGGGACGTCGCCCAGGTCGAGATCGCCAAGCAGTACGGCCTCGACATCGCGAGCGTGTCCCGGATGCTGCGCGGCCTCACCTACGCGGACGCGGGCGGACCGCTCGCCGAGACCGGCGCGTCGCAGCCGCGGCCGAAGAAGCTGACGCCCGAGCAGATGGAGGAGATCCTCGAGTCGACCGGCAGCCACGCGGACCTCGCGCGCCGGATGGGGGTCAGCCGCCAGGCCGTCCAGCAGCTGCGTGAGCGCTGGGGCTGGGCCGCTCGCTGGGCCACCCGCCTCCAGCACCTCAAGCGCTGAAGGCCTCTCCCTCGGTCACGGGCAGTAGCTGCGGGCGGCGGCGCAGGTCTGCATGCCCGGGCTGCACGCGGCCGACGGGTTGTAGAACGTCTGCTCCACGGTCCCGACGCTCGGCACGCGAATGCCGTCGACCTCCACGTAGCTCTCGAAGCGGCCCATCTGCGCGAAGTCGCAGGGGAGCGGCTCGGTCGTGTCGATCACGAGCTCGTAGAGGCCCGACGCGTCGAGGTACACGGGGGCGCTCGCCGTCTCGGAGCCCTCGAACCACGGCGCGCCGGCGCAGGAGGCGTGGCGGTTGTACTTGTGGACGCGCGCGCCCGGCCGGCCGTAGACCCGATAGCCGAGCAGGTTGCCGGGGTTGGGCCCGCGCGTGGCGTCGACGCAGGTCGGGCTCGGATCCCCGAAGGGCTCGAAGCGCGGCCAGTCCCAGCAGAGCCCGCCGCTGCAGTACTGGTCGGCTCGGCAGATCGCGCCGCCGCAGCGGCACGCGTCTCCGCCGCAAGCCGAGTCGCCGGCGCCGCACGCCAGCCCGGTGCGCGCCCGCGTGCACGCCCGCGCCTCATCGGCGCTGGCCGACACGCACGCCTGAGCCACGCACGCGTACGTCGTGACCCGCCAGGTCTGGGCGCCCGACTCGTCGCAGAAGTCGACGAAGCCCGAGCAGCTGTCGATCGGGACCTCGGTCCGCGTCGGACAGTCGGCGTCGCTCAGGCAGGAGACGCACGCCGCGCCGGCCTCGTCGCACACCGTCCCCGCAGCGCACGGATCGCCCGCGTGGACGGTGCACGCGCCGGCCTCGCAGCTGTCGGCGCCGTTGCAGTGCACGCCGTCGTCGCACGCGGCGGCGATCGGCTCGTTCACGCAGCCCTCGCGGCGGCACGCGTCGTCGGTGCACGGGTTGCCGTCGTCGCAGTCGGGCTGGCGGCACTCGCCTCCGCAGCAGATGAAGTCCGTCTCGCCGCAGTCGTCGGCGCTCTCGCACGGATCGCCCTCGAGCACGCCGCCGAAGCAGCCGAGCTCCCGGATGCAGCGCTCTCCCACCGCGCAGCGCTCGTCGCGCAGGAGCTCGATGCACACCTGCTCGATGCAGCGCGCCTCGGCGCACGGGACGCTCGGCGCGCAGTCCGCGCCGACCTCGCAGAGCGCGCCGCAGCTCGCGCCGCCTCCCCCCGGCGTGAAGCAGCGCGGATCGACGCAGCCTCCGGAGACGCACTCGGTCGCGCTCGGATCGCCGCCCTGCATCGGGCAGCGCACCCGCGCGCACTCCGACTGGATGACTACCTGAGCGGCGTGCACCGCGTCGGCGATGGTGATCGGGCGGGACGTCTGCGCGATGCGCGTGCCGTCCGAGAGGAGCTCCACCGTCAGCACGTAGTCGCCCGGATCGAGCCCGCGCAGTTCGGCGACGCGCTGCCCGTCGAGGAAGGCGTCCTCGCTCCGCACCTCGCGGGCCACCGTCAGCCCGCGGCCGAATGAGCCGACGATGGTGTCGAAGCGCTCCTCGAGGCAGCGCGGGCCCCCTTCCACGTCGGGACAGAGGTCGGTGACGAGATCGACGTGCAGGGTCGAGCCGCCGCTCGCACACGCAGAGAGGAAGAAGGCCAAGCAAGCGACGAAGCGCACGGCACCAGAGTGCGCGGACGCCGTCTCGCCGGCAAGCGACTGGCGCAAGCGAGCGCGGCTGTCTCAGAATCACCCGCTCCGGGAGCGCCGAGCGGCGCGTTCACCCTCGGCTGGACACCGGGGACGGGTAGCGCCTGAGCGACGAGCAACGCCGCGAGCGGGGATGCCGCGGCGGCCGAATGCAAGACTCATTTCGACCGGGCGACTTCGCTGCGCTCGGCGACCAGCTTGGCGAAGCGGGCCTCGTAGCGGGCGGCGAGCTCGCGGGCGACCTCGCGCGCGCTCTGGCCCTCGGTCTCGATCGGCTCGAGCCACTCGAAGACGAAGTCGCAGGTGCGCTCGGGCAC
>JAEZBP010000329.1 GCA_023427125.1 Pseudomonadota bacterium
GTCGCAGCGCAGGTCGCGCGCACGGCGGCGCGGATGGCGCGCGTGGAGGGCCGCTGGGCCGACGCGGAGCGGCTCCTGCGTGAGGCCTCCGGCCAGCCGGAGGCGGACGCGGACGAGGCACGGGCGCTGGCGGAGCAGGCCGCAGATCTCGGGCGCGCGGCGCAGGAGACCGAGGAGCTCACCCAAGAGATCCGGCGGCTGCTCCGGGGACCCATGGCACGTCAGCCCACCACGCGCTTGTTCACAGCGCTCACCACGGCCGCCCGCGGCGGGCTGCGCGAGGTGGTGGACGACGTGCTCCGCGAGATCGTGCGGCGCCGAACGCTCCCCCCGGGGCTGCGCTTCGACGCCGCGATCATCGCGGCGGGGACGGGCGACGACACACTCGTGGCCGAGCTCTTCGAGGGCGTCCGCTCGCACTCGCGCTACGGCGTCGCCGCCCGCTACCACTATGCCCGTACGCTCGAGCGGCTCGGGCGCATCTCCGAGGCGCGCCGCGAGTACACGCAGGTGATCGCGCAGGACGACCGCCGCCTGCCCTACTACGCGCTCTGGGCACGCCAGCGGATGCGGGAGACCAGCGAGGTGCGCGGCCCGGCCCGCCAGCTCGCGTCGCGCATCCCCTCCACGGTCTCGTGCGACGTCGGCCCATACACCGCGTTCTCCCAGGAGATCGCCGCCAAGCTGGGCGCGCGCGAAGACGCCCGCGACAGGGCGTGCACCGCGCCGGCGCCGGCGCTCCCGAGCGACGCGCTGCTGGAAGACGGTGAGCTCGAGCCGGACATCGCCCCGCGCGCGGGCCGCGAACCTCCCCCGATCGAGCTGACACCCGGCCAGATCGCGGAGCTGCTCGCGCCCATCGCCGAGGAGCACGGCGAGGCGTTCCCCTGGCTGCCGCGCGCGGTGGATCTCGTGCGCCTCGGCGAGCTGCGAGAGGCGACCGACGAGCTCCACGCGACCTACGCGGCCTATCGCGAGGCGGGCGGGTCTACCCTGAACGCCGGCTTCGTCGCAGTCCTGCGAGGCAGCGCGCCGCCACGCCATCGGGTCTCGCCGAGCACCTGGCGCGATCGACGCCGTCTCTCCTCCAACGCGCGGGCGGCGCTCGGGCGCGCGTCGGCGGCGCTCGGGGATCACGGGCTCGCGATCCGCTGGAACGGCTTCATCGCGGGCCCCCGCCCGCGGGCGTACGAGGACATCGTCGAGGAGGCCGCGGAGCGGCACGGGGTCGAGCCGGAGCTCCTCTTTGCCGTGATGCGCGTCGAGAGCGTCTACAACCCGCGCATCATCTCGTACGCGGGCGCGATCGGGCTCATGCAGATCATGCCCCGCACCGGCCGGCTGATCGCGCACAGCATGGGCCGCGAGGAGTTCACGGTCGATCAGCTCCTGGTCCCCGAGACCAACATCGACTTCGCCGCGTGGTACCTCGCGTCGCTGATCGAGCGCTGGGACGGCCGCCTGCCCCTCGCGATCGCGTCGTACAACGGCGGCCCACACAACGTGCGCCGCTGGATGCGCGATCACTCGGAGACCATGCCGCTCGACGCCTTCCTCGAGCGCATCCCCTTCAGCCAGACCCATCGCTACGTGCGACGCGTGCTCACGCACTACGAGGCCTACCGCGCGCAGCGAGGACACCGCGTGGCCGACCTCCACGTCCGCCTCCCTGCCGCCACCCCCGACCCCACGGCGTTCTGATCGCATCTGGCCGAGCGCGCCGCTTCGTTCAGCGGTTGGCCTTCTCGTCGTGACCGGACACGCCGAAGCGCGAGCCGAGCTCGCGCTGCACGTCAGCGATCGACACGCCTCGCACGAGGAGGCCGACCATGAGGTGGTAGAGGAGGTCGGCCGCCTCGGCGACGACGCGCTCGTCCGGCTCGCCCGCGACCGCCTCAGCGAGCTCGCCGGCCTCCTCCCGGAGCTTGGCCCCGATCCGCGGGGCGCCCCCCTCGAGGAGCGAGCGGGTGTAGCTCTTACCCGCGTCCACGCGGCGGCGATGCTCGAGCACCTGCTCGAGCTCGGCCAGGATCGGCAGCGCCCGCTCCCCCTCGCTCGCGTCCGGGTGGACGCGGCGAAAGAGGCAGGTCGGCGCGCCGGTATGGCAGGTCGGGCCTGCCGCGGTGACGAGGTAGACCGCCGCGTCCCCGTCGCAGTCGAGCCAGATCGCCGACACCGCGAGCGTGTTGCCGCTCTCCTCCCCCTTCTTCCAGAGCCGCTGGCGCGAGCGGCTGTAGAAGTGGGCGAGGCCCGTCTCGGCGCTCAGCCGGAGGGCCTCCTCGTTGGCGTGGGCGACCATCCGGATCTCGCCGGTCGCGCGATCCTGCGCGACCACGGTAATCAGCCCGTTCGCGTCGAGCTTGAGCGGAGGCAGCTCCATCGGCGCTCCCTTCCGTCAGGTCGCTCAGATGCTGAGGATCTGCTCGATCTCGCCCTGGACGCGCTCTTCCTTGCAGCGGCGCGCCACCGCGAGCTCGGTCACCAGCAGGCTCTTCGCCTTGTCGAGCAGGCCCCGCTCACCGAACGAGAGCTCCTTGTCGCCCTTCAGCAGCGAGAGATCCCGCAGCACCTTGGCCACCTGGAAGGGCGAGCCGCTGTTGAGCATCTCGATGTACTCGCGGTAGCGGCGGTTCCACGGCTGCGAGGTGACGGCGATCTTCTTCTCGCGGAGGACGTCGAAGACCTTCTTGGCCTCCGTGCGCGAGATGACCTTGCGGAGCCCGAGCCGCTGCGCCGCGTCCGTCGCGACCATGACCTTCATGCCGTTGTCGACGATCTTCAGGATGTAGAAGGTCTTCTTCTGACCGGCGATCTCCTTTGCCTCGATCGCAGTGACCTCGCCCACGCCGTGGTGGGGGTGGACGGACTTGTCGCCGATCTTGAAGTCCATGGACGGGATCCTCCTGGCTGCCAAGGCACGCTCCGGCGCGCTTGCGGTCTCCCGCTGGAATCCCCCGCGTCGCGGCCCAGGATCCACCGGACCGCGCATTCGCGCGGTTCAGAACGTCGACGTAGCTCGGGAAGCCTAGCATCCATACGGCGACTGGTCAACGGGGACCTTGTTGGGAATATCGTTTGATTTCAGGGCGTTAGAGGCGCCACGGGAGGTCCGGCCGGCTGCCCGGCGGAGCGCGAGCCGGGGTCCTCGGCCTCCCCGAGGAGCTCGCGCATCTCGGCGCGGAGCACCATACGAAGACCCACCGCGAGCACTCCCGGGTCCAGAGTCGCGCTCGCCCGGACGCGGCGCGGCTCCGCGACGATACGGAGCGTGGGGAGCGCCTCCGAGAGGCCTAGCGCGGCACCCAGATCGGTCTCCGCGACCGAGCGCGCGAGCATGCGGAAGTTCTCGGCGGCGCCGTCCGGGAACTCCCCATGGAGCTCCACCTGGACCTCGAGCCCCCCCTCGGCGCCCGGGAGGGCCCACGCCGAGAGCGCGCGCTCGCGCGCGAGCAGCAGGCCGATCCCAGTATCGCGCGGGAGCCCGAGCGGAGTGAGCGAGTAGAGCGCGAAGGGCGCGTCGCCGGCTGCCCGGCGAAGCTCGAGGGCCAAGCGCCCTCCGAGCGGGTGGCGCCGAGAGGCCGGCGCTCGCCCCACCGCAGCGAGCACCTGGGCGGCCAGCTGAGGGGCCCCCTCGGTCCACGACACGACCGCGGGCGCGAGCGCGGCGAGATCCACCCGGCGATCGCCGAGGAATCCGACGCGGCGCACCAGCGGCTCGTCCACCGACGACTCGAGCGGGGCCATACGCTCGCCTGCCTCGCGCACCGCGAACGGCGCGTCGAACGACCCGCGGGCGAGGATGACCCGACCGTCGGGGTGATCGGCGATGACGATCTCTTCGAGCGCGCGCGGGTCGACCCCGCTCCGCTGCGCGAAGCGCTCGAGCTGCTCGGCAGGAAAGAGCGAGGCGACGACCCGCTCGGTGGGCGGGTGGGCGAGCAGCTCGGTCGGGCTCGCAATGATCACCAGCGTGCTGCCGGGTGGAGCGAGCGTGATCAGCGGGCCGATCGGCCGCGGTGGCGGGCTGGATGGCGTCGAGCGAGCGCGACCACCACCGCACCCCGCGATCGACCCCAGCCCGAGGCACACCAGCGCGACGAGCGCCGCCGCACCGAACACGAGAGGGGGGCGCGCCCGCGCTCCGCGAGCGTCTTCCCTTCCCCGTTCGAGCTCGCGCCTCATCGCCGCACGCGTGATACGCGGGGGTGACCTGGCGCGCCAGTCCCGCTTCAGGCTCGGGCCGCCCGGCCGCCGCCGCGCGTACCCCGCTTCGACGAGCCGTTGGTGGGCTCGCTCTCGTCGCCGGCCTCCGCCGTCGGGTCCTCGTCGCCGCTCTTCGCGCCGACGATCCCCGCGCTCGCCCGCAGCTTGGCCTCGATCGCGGTGAGCATCGCCGGACGCTCCTCCAGGTACTTGCGCGCGTTGTCGCGGCCCTGGCCGATGCGCTCGCCCTCCGCGCTGTACCACGCGCCCGACTTCTCGATCAGGCCCGCCTCGACGCCCAGATCCAGCAGGTCACCGCTCCGGCTGATGCCCTGGCCGAAGAGGATGTCGAACTCGCACACGCGGAAGGGCGGCGCGAGCTTGTTCTTCACCACCTTGACCCGGGTGCGGTTGCCGATCGCGTCCTCGCCCTGCTTGATCGTCCCCACCCGGCGGATGTCGAGCCGCACCGAGGAGTAGAACTTGAGCGCGTTACCGCCGGTCGTCGTCTCGGGCGATCCGAACATCACGCCGATCTTCATGCGGATCTGGTTGATGAAGAAGAGCGTGCAGTTCGACTTGTGCACCGTGGCCGTCAGCTTGCGCAGCGCCTGGCTCATCAGGCGAGCCTGCAGGCCCACGTGGCTGTCGCCCATCTCGCCTTCGATCTCCGCCTTCGGAACGAGGGCCGCGACCGAGTCGACGACGATCATGTCGACGGCGCCCGAGCGCACCAGGGTGTCCGCGATCTCGAGCGCCTGCTCGCCGTGATCCGGCTGCGCCACCAGGAGCTCCTCGGTGTTCACGCCGAGCTTGCGCGCGTAGCCGACGTCGAGCGCGTGCTCCGCGTCGATGAACGCCGCGACGCCTCCGGCCCGCTGCGCCTCGGCGATCGCGTGGAGGGTGAGCGTGGTCTTGCCGCTCGACTCCGGACCGTAGATCTCGATGATGCGGCCGCGCGGGTACCCGCCGACGCCGAGCGCGAGATCGAGCGAGATCGAGCCAGTGGGGATCACCGGCACCTGCGCCGTGGTGTCCTCGTCGCCGAGGCGCATGATCGCGCCCTTCCCGTACGCCTTCTCGATGGTGCCGATAGCCAGGCTGAGGGCCTTCTCGCGGTTCGGGTCGATCGCCATGTCGCTCTCCTGCGGAAAAAATGGGCGTTTGGGGTGAGCACGCCGGGAAAGGTCGCGACGAGGCTCTCCCCCGCGTGGCGACCCGGACACCTGGTGATGCGTTCAGTATCAGACCGCGCTCGGGCGAGCAAGGTCTCTCATCCAGTATGGGGGAGGAGACGGGCTCGCCGTCCGCGGACTGACGGAAACGCGACGTCTCTCAGAGCTGCCCGCTCGCGGCGCGGACGATCGTCCGCAGCGCGTGGTAGGCCGCCAGGCGGCGGATGCGCCACCGATCGCCGGAGAGCGAGTGGAGCTCCGCCGTCGTCTCCCGGTCGCGCCGCGCGAGCCCGATCCACACGGTCCCCACCGGCTTCTCGTCGGTCGCGCCGCCCGGACCCGCGATCCCGGTGATCGACACCGCGATGTCGGCGTCCGCGATCCGCCGGGCGCCGTCGGCCATCGCGCCCGCGGTCTCGGCGCTCACGGCGCCGTAGGCCCGAAGGATCTCCGAGCTGACGCCGAGCACGCTCGTCTTCGC
The DNA here is from genome assembly GCA_023427125.1 of Pseudomonadota bacterium. Lineage (GTDB taxonomy): Bacteria > Myxococcota_A > Polyangia > Polyangiales > Sandaracinaceae > JAEZBP01. The sequence goes on from JAEZBP010000329.1 coordinate 5,860, forward strand.
GGCGTTCGAGTACGTGACCGCGTCGAGCAGGAGATAGTCGGAGCTGCCCGCCACGTCGGTGAGCAGCGACCCGACCATCCCGCCGGTGCAGCTCTCGGCGACCGCGACGGTCAAGCGGCGATCGCGCAGCGCCCGCCCGACGTACGCCGCGTAGGAGTCGCCATCCTCGGCGTAGACGAGCTCGCCGAGCCGCCCGCGCGCCACGCGCGCCACCCGCGACGCGAGCTCCTCCGCCTCCGCCGCCGAGGCGGCGCGCGCGAGGACCTTCACCTCGATCTCGGGGAAGCTCGCCCGATAGCCGAGCGTGACCCCCGGGAACGCCTCCTCGAGGCCGAGGAGTCGCTCACCGACCTGCGACTCGGGGGCGCCGAAGGTGCGGAGCCGCACCTGGTGCGAGCGACGCTCGACGAGCGGCGCGAGCGCCGGCTGCACGTGGTCGGAAAAGAGGCGCTTCATCTCGTGGGGCACGCCCGGGAGAAAGAAGCAGCGGCACTCACCGAGCACGATCGCGAAGCCAGGCGCGGTGCCGACCGGGTTCGCGAGCGCCGCGGCGCCCTCGGGCAGCTCCGCCTGCTTCATGTTCGACGGCGACATCTCGCGCCCCGCGGCGGCGAAGCGCTGGCGGATCGCCTCGAGCGAGGGCTCGTGCCGGATGAGCGAGACGCCGAGCGCACGCGCCGCGGCCTCCGCCGTGAGATCATCGGTGGTAGGACCGAGCCCACCGGAGGCGACCACCGCGCTGTGACGCCCGGCCAGCCGGCGCAGCACCTCGACGATCCGCCCGATGTCGTCACCCACCGTGACCGCCTCGTCGACGTCGAACCCGAGGGCGGTCAGCTGCTCGGCCATCCAGCCGCAGTTGGTGTTGACGAGCTCGCCCCGCGTAAGCTCGGTGCCGATGGAGAGAATGGCGGCAGACATGGGTCCTCGCCGGGAGAATGAGGAGGGGGAAGCGCCCCGCCGGGAAAAGGGCGGACAGCCTAGGGGGCGTCCCGAGAGCCGTCAAGCGCCCGTGGCCAGGCCCCGAGGTGCATGGTAGGACGCCCTCCGGGCGGGGCTACAACGCCTCCCGTACGAGGAGCCAGGATGAAGAAGAGAACGTGGACCACTCTGGTCGCCGGTCTGCTCGCGCTCGGCACGGCGGCGACGCTGGCGACTGCGCAGCAGCGCGAAGGCGCCGACGCGGAGACGGAGCAGGCGAGCGCGCAGGAAGGATCCGCGCTCTCGCGCCTGCCGATTCGCCGCGAGCGGCTCGACAACGGGCTGCGCGTCGTGATGAGCCCGGACCGGACCGTCCCGACGGTCGCGGTCGCGGTGTACTACGACGTCGGCTCGCGCAACGAGGTGCGCGGGCGCTCCGGCTTCGCGCATCTCTTCGAGCACATGATGTTCCAGGGCTCGGAGAACGTCGGCAAAGGCGAGCACTTCTCGCTCGTGATGAACCGCGGCGGCTCGATGAACGGTACGACCAGTCACGACCGCACGAACTACTTCGAGACGCTGCCGAGCAACGAGCTCGCGCTCGGCCTCTGGCTCGAGGCCGACCGCATGCGCTCGCTCGCGGTCACCGCCGAGAACTTCGAGAACCAGCGCCAGGTCGTGATGGAGGAGTACCGGCAGAGCTATCAGAACCAGCCCTACTCGATGAGCTTCCTCCGCATCAACGAGCTCGCCTACGGCGACTATTGGCCGTACGCGCACTCCACCATCGGCGACCTCGCGGACCTGCAGAACGCCCCCTTGAGCGCGGTGCAGGAGTTCTTCAACTCGTACTACGCGCCGAACAACGCGGTGCTCAGCATCGCTGGCGACTTCGATCCGGACGAGGCGATGCAGCTCGTGCGGCGCTACTTCGGCGAGATCCCGACGCGCGAGGTCCCGCCCTACCAGCCGGGCCAGCTCGCGCCGCAGACCAGCGAGCGCACCGACACGATGCAGGATCCGCTCGCAGAGCTGCCCGGCTTCCACCTCGCGTGGCACATCCCGCCGATGCGTGAGACCGACCACTACGCGCTCGAGGTGATGGGCCTCGTCCTCGGCGACGGCGAGTCCTCGCGCCTCTACCAGGAGCTCGTGAAGGAGCGGGAGCTCGTCCAGTCGATCTACGCGGGCACCGACGATCGGCGCGGGCCCGATCTCTTCAGCGTGTGGGCCATCGTCGCCAACGGGCACACACCCGACGAGGTGAGGCCGCACGTCTTCGCGCAGCTCGAGCGCATCGCGCGCGAGGGCGTGAGCGCGCGCGAGCTCGAGAAGGCGAAGAACCGAGTGCGCTCGAGCTTCGTGTTCGGCCTGCAGTCGAACCTCTCGCGCGCGCGTGAGCTCGCCGAGTACGAGACCTACTGGGGCAACGCCGAGCTGATCCGCACCGAGCTCGATCGCTACCTCGCCGTCACGAACGACGACATCCGCCGAGTGGCGGGGCAGTACTTCGCCGCGACCAACCGCACGGTGCTCGACGTCGTGCCCGCGCCACGGCAGCAGGAAGGAGCCGCCCAGTGACCAAGGAGCGCAGCGGAGTGACGGTAGGCCGACACCTGCCGCCGTTTGCAGGTGTCGGGATGCCGTCACGCAGCGGAGCGACCCATATCGTCGATCCCACGCCCGCACCTACGGCGTGCTCGCGATCGGCGCGAGCGTCCCGATGATCGGCGGCGCGATCCTGCTCGCGCGAGCCGGCCTCCACGCAGGCCTCGAGGCGCCGCTGGATCTCGACGCGCTCTCGGCGCTGGAG
>JAEZBP010000557.1 GCA_023427125.1 Pseudomonadota bacterium
GAGGTGATGACCGACAAGGCCACCGTGACGATCGGGGCGCCGAAGACCGGCACCGTGCAGGAGGTCCGCGCGAAGGTCGGCGACGTGGTGGCGGTCGGGGCGGTCATCGTGACGCTCGAGACGAACGGCGCCGCGCGAGCCGAGCCGGGCACGATCAAGCACGCGGCGCCGCCGCCCGCCGGGCCGGCGCCCGTCGCCGCTCCGCCGAAGAAGGTCGAGGGGCCCGCCGCGACGGCGGTCGGCGACATCAAGGACTCGCTGCCGGGCACCGGATACTTCCAGAAGCCGGCGGGAGGCGCGGCGCTCCGCGATCACTTCGACCCGAAGCCGCTCGCGACGCCGGCGACCCGCAAGCTCGCCCGCGATCTGCAGGTGGATCTCCGCGTCGTGCCGCCGAGCGGCAAGGGCGGGCGCATCACCAAGGACGACGTCACGAGCTTCGCCGGAGGGGGCGCGCCAGAGGTGTCGCCGGCCCCGTCTGCCCCCGCTGCGGCGCCGCCGGTCGCCTTGCCGAGCGCGCTCGCGAAGGCCCGCGCGCCGGTGTCGATCCAGGCGCCCGGCGTGGAGCACGCCGCGCTCGAGACGCGGGCGCCCTTCGTCGGCGTGCGCCGCAAGATCGCCGAGCGGATGCAGGCCTCGAAGCAGACCGCCGCGCACTTCACCTTCGTCGAGGAGTGCGACGTGGGCCGGCTGAGCGAGCTGCGCGATCGGCTGCGGCCTCAGGCACAGGCGGCGGGCGTGAAGCTCACGTTCCTGCCCTTCATCGTGAAGGCGGTGGTCGCCGCGCTGAAGAAGCACCCCGTCCTCAACAGCGCGCTCGACGAGAGCACGAACGAGCTCGTGACGCGGCGCTACTACCACATCGGCATCGCGGCCTCGACCGATCAGGGGTTGATGGTCCCGGTCGTGAAGGACGCCGACCGCCGGAGCCTGCTCGACATCGCGCGCGAGATCGATCGCCTCGGCAGCGCCGCGAAGGAAGGCAAGATCGCGCCGCAGGACCTGAGCGGCTCGACGTTCACCATCACGAGCCTCGGCAAGCAGGGCGGCCTCTTCGCGACGCCGATCCTGAACATGCCCGAGGTGGGCATCCTCGGGGTCCACCAGATCAAGCAGAAGCCGGTGGTGCGCGACGGCGCGATCGCGATCGGCGAGATCATGCTCCTCAGCCTCTCCTTCGATCACCGCATCGTCGACGGCCACGTCGGCGCCGCGTTCGCGTACGACGTCATCGGCTACCTCGAGGACCCCGACCGCCTCTTCCTCGAGATGGCCTGATCGCGAGATGCCCGAGCACGATCCTGCGACGTCCCTTCACCGTTCGTCCTGAGCCGGCGCGCAGCGCCGAGTCGAAGGACGCCGCGGCCGCGCGCCCTTCGACTGCGCAGCCTGCGGCTGCGCGCTCAGGCGAACGGGGGTAGTCTCCGAGTGTCGCCGAATCGCTACTTCGCCGCGCTCGCCAGTGAGACGCGGAAGACGCTGCCGTGGCCGACGCGGCTCTCGACGGACACCTCGCCGCCCATGCGCTGGACCAGGTGCTTGACGATGCTCAGGCCGAGGCCGGTCCCGCCCTGATCGCGGGAGCGCCCCTTATCCACGCGGTAGAAGCGCTCGAAGATGCGATCGAGGTGCGCCGCCGGGATGCCGGGGCCGTCGTCCTCGACCTCGATCACGACGCGTCGGTCTCGCCCCTTCACTCGCTCCTCCTTGACACGCACGGTCACGTGGCCGCCCTCGCCCGTGTACTTGATCGCGTTGTCGACGAGGTTGAGCAGGATCTGATCGAGCGCGCGCCGGTCTGCGCTCGCCGCTGCGGGCTCGGCCTCGAGCGCGAGCGCGACTCGCTTCTCGAGCGCCCGCTGCTCGGCGCCGGCGACGACCTGCGCCGCGAGCGCGCTCACGTCCACGCGGACGAGCTCCAGCTTGCTCTCCGGTGACTCCGCGCGGCTGAGCTCGAGGAGATCCTCGACGAGCTGCTCGAGGCGGCGCGCGTTCTCGCCGATGTGCCCGACGAAGCGCTGCGCCGTCCGCTCGTCCGCGAGCGCGCCGTCGAGCAGCGTCTCGGCGAAGCCGCGGATCGAGGTGAGCGGCGTGCGCAGCTCGTGGCTCGCGTTCGCGACGAAGTCCCGCCGAACGGCGTCGGCGCGCTTGAGCTCGGTGACGTCGTGGAGCACCGCGACCACGCCCTGCCGCTTCGGGAGCGGCGCGACCTGCGCGCGGATCGATCGGCCCGCTCTCTGGGTCACCAGCTCGAGCTCGACCTCCGCGCCCACGCCCTTGGTGATCGCGCGGCGCACCGACGCGTGCAGCTCCGGGCTGCGGATCGCCTCGATGGCGGTCCGCCCCTCGACGCGGCCGCCGGCGAGCCTCGCCAGCGCGGCGTTGGTCAGGACGATGGCGCCCTCCGCGTCGGTGACGAAGACGGCCTCGCTCATCGAGTCGAGGATGGTGCGCAGCCGGCCCTCCTCCCGGCGCGCCTCGTCGAAGCGCTCGACGAGCTGGTCGGCCATCCCGTCGATCGCGTTGCCGAGCGCGCCGAGCTCGTCGCTTCCCCGCGAGCGCACCCGCATCGAGAGGTCGCCGCCCCGGAGCGCCTCGCTGGCCTCGGTCATCTCGCGGAGCGGGCCGCCGATCGCCCGCGTCAACAGCTCGCCCACCAAGAGCGCGATCGCCACGCCGACCCCTCCGGCGATGAGCGCGAGCCGCGCGTCCTCGAACGCCAGCGCCATCACGACGGCGGCGACGACGATCAGCATCGAGCCGAGGACGCGCGCGCGGAGGCTACGGAGCACACCTCTACCGTAGCCCTCTGGCGCGCGGGCCGCCTACTCGTCCTTGACGCGATAGCCCACGCCGCGAACGGTCTCGATGCAGTCGCGCGCGTCCCCCAGCTTCTCGCGCAGGCGCTTGACGTGCGTGTCGACCGTGCGCGTCTCGATGCCGGGCGCGTAGCCCCATACGCGCTCGAGCAGATCGTCGCGGCTCTGTACGCGGCCGCGCCGGCTCACGAGGTCGAGCAAGAGCTTGAACTCGAGCGCGGTGAGCGGGACATCCTCGCCCGAGACCGCGACGCGATGCCGTGGGACGTCGATCTCCATCGGGCCGACCCGCACGCGGTCGATCGGCGCCTCGTCACGCGGCCTGGCGCGGCGCAAGAGGGCCTGCACGCGCAGCACGATCTCGCGCGGGCTGAAGGGCTTGGCCACATAGTCGTCGGCGCCGACCTCGAAGCCGACCACGCGATCGATCTCCTCGGCGCGCGCGGTGAGCATCAAGATCGGGATGGTCTCGGTGCCGGACTCCTTGCGCAGGCGCCGGCACACCTCGGTGCCGGGGATGTCCGGGAGCATGAGATCCAGCACGATCAGATCCGGTCGCTGCCGCCTCACCGCCGCGAGCGCCGAGGCTCCATCGCGCGCGTTGACGACGGTGTAGCCGGCCTGGCGGAGGTTGTAGTCGAGCAGCTCGACGATGTCCGCCTCGTCGTCGACGATGAGGATGTGCTCGGTCATCTTGGGAAGGCGACTCTGCAGCCCGCGAGCAACGACGATGTGAAGCCTGTGTGACGGGCTGGCAAGACCGGGATTCCTTGCGCGTTGGGGCGTCCTCGCGCTAGAGCCCGGCCCCCATGGCCCTCTCGGTAGGTATCGTCGGGCTGCCGAACGTCGGCAAGTCCACCCTCTTCAACGCGCTCTCGTCCAAGCAGGCGGAGGCGGCGAACTACGCCTTCTGCACCATCGAGCCGAACGTCGGCGTCGTCCCGGTGCCCGATCCGCGCTTCGATCGGCTGGTCGCGCACGCCAAGCCGCAGAAGACGGTGCCCGCCACGGTCGACTTCGTCGACATCGCCGGCCTCGTGCGCGGCGCGAGCAAGGGCGAGGGCAAGGGCAACGCCTTCCTGAGCAACATCCGCGAGTGCGACGCGATCGCCCACGTCGTGCGCTGCTTCGAGGACGAGAACGTCCTCCACGTCGACAACCGCGTCGATCCGCTCGCCGACATCGAGACCATCGAGACCGAGCTGATCCTGAAGGACATGGAGACGGTCGAGAAGCGCCTCGACCGCGCGCGGCGCGCGTCCAAGGGCCAGAACGCCATCGAGAAGAAGGCGGTCGGCGTCTGCGAGCCCCTGCTCGCGCTGCTCAACGACGGCAAGCTCGCGAGCGCCTACAAGGTGAGCGACGACGAGGACGAGCGGAAGATCGTGAAGGAGCTCTGCCTCCTGACGGACAAGCCGCTCTTCTACGTGTGCAACGTCCAGGAGGAGCAGCTCGCCGACCTCGACAACGACCCGCTGGTCTCGAAGGTGCGCGCGCGAGGCGAGGCGCTCGGCGCGAAGGTCGTGGTGATCAGCGCGAAGATCGAGGCGGAGATCATGCAGCTCCCGCTCGAGGAGCGCGGCGACTTCCTGGCCGCGGTGGGGCTCGAGGAGCCAGGCCTCAACGAGGTGATCCGCACCGGCTACGCGATGCTCGACCTCATCACGTTCTTCACGGCGGGCGAGGTCGAGGTGCGCGCGTGGACGATCACCCGTGGCACCAAGGCGCCTCAGGCGGCGGGGAAGATCCACACCGACTTCGAGCGCGGCTTCATCAAGGCCGAGGTCATGTTCTGGAAGGACCTCGTCGAGCTCGGCTCCGAGGCCGCCGTCCGCGCGGCCGGCAAGCTCGGCATCGAGGGCAAGGAGTACGTCGTGCGCGACGGCGACGTCATGCACTTCCGCTTCAACGTCTGAGTTGGCTGGAGGGGCTGTGGGTCAGCCCCTCCCCCGTGCGGGAGACCCGCACGGGGCCTCCCTCCCAAGCCCGGAACCTTCGGCGCTCCGCGCCTACGGTTCCGATCCCATCGCGAGGCGATGGGGCCCTGTCGACCAACGGCCTCGCTGCGCGATGCCTGGTGTCCGGTTGCCGCGTCGCTGCTCATGCCCAGGCGCAAGGGCAGGGGCACGGGGGCGCTCTCTTCGCTCGCTATACCGGGATGCGGATGCGCACCCGGATGTCGGGCTTGATCTTCAGCGTGCCGAGCATCGCGGTGTAGGGCTTGATGCCGAAGTCGGGCTGGTGGAGCACCACCTCGGCGAGCGCGGCGTCCCCCTCGCGGGTGGCCTTCACGACGAGCTCGCGCGAGCGGCCCGCGAGCTCGAGCCGACCGCGGACGGTCCAGCCGCCGGCCTCCTCGACCACCTCGCTCGACTCGAAGCGCACGTCGGGGTGCTTCTTCACCGGGATGACCTCGCTCACGATGTTCGACTGGATCTTCTCCTTGTCGCGCGCGCTCAGGGCCCCGGGCGCTCGGCGGCCGTCGAGGATCGCGTCGACCACCTCGATCGAGCGGGGATCGAAGCGCGCCGTGATCCGGCCGTCGCTCACCTCGATCTCGAACGAGCCCACGCGGAGCTCGAGGTCGTGGGCGACGGCCGAGAGCAGTCCGTCCTTGTAGGTGAAGACGCGGCAGTCGGCGTCCTTGGCGTCGTAGCGCGGCATGTGCGGAGGATCGCACGTTTTTGTTAGCGACGCGCAGTCGCGCGCGCAGGCCGAGCTCCGCGGCCCTGCCCATCAGCCCGCGCTCCCCGTCCTCGGTGTCCAGTGAGCGATGAACCGCTCCGCTCGGCGCTCCGACCCGGCGGCGTACGACTTTTGCGCTCGGTGGAAGCTGCGACGGGGGCGCGTGTTATGCTGCCCATCGAGGCCGATCGATCGACCTCGAGAAGGTGCGGCAGATGGGCGCAGCCCCACAATGGTGTGAAGCTCCGGAGGGTGCGAACCCGATGGGCTCTTGCCGTGCCGAGACCGGAGCTCCCCGAGCTCCCACCATGGAAGGCCCCTCGAGAGCCTGGCCCGTGTAGGACGGTCAGATGCCCAGGGGCGCCGGCTGAACGCCGGAGGAGGGATAAAAGCGCATGAACCACGACGGAACTACGCACGAAACCCACAGTGCTCGTGATCTCGAGGAGGGTGCGACGAGCTAGCCCTCCTCCATGTGAATCCGAGCCGAGGGCGGTGGCGCGAGCCATCGCCCTCGTTTCTTTCCGTCAGAAGATCGGCGTCGCGTCGGGGGTGCAGATGCCGGCGACGCAGCTCGAGCCGATGTCGCAGGCCAGCTCGCAGACCCCGCAGTGGCGGCGATCGGCGAAGGTGTCGACGCACTGATCGGCGCACACCGTCCGAGCCGGGCCGCAGCACACCCCGAGGCTGCAGAGCTCTCCGTCCGGGCAGCCGATCCCGCATCCGCCGCAGTTGTTGGGGTCGCTCTGGAGGCTCGCGCAGCCGCTCGCGCAGAGCGCCTGGCCGGCGAGGCACTGCGCGTCCGCGTCGCTGCGCCCGAGCCCGGCGTCGCGCGGACCTCCGTCGCC
>JAEZBP010000348.1 GCA_023427125.1 Pseudomonadota bacterium
GCCAGCGCGCGCACCGACGCCGAGGGCGCGTTCGCCGCGACGTTTCCGCTCGAGACGGGGACCTACCGCGTGCTCGCGTCCTGGGAGGGAGACGACGGGCACCCGCGCATCGAGGTCCCGCAGGTGCTCGATCTCACCCGCGCGCACGTCCGGCTCGCGGTCAGCGTGCGCGACGGCAGGCTCGATCTCGATCAGCCCACGCACACGGTGGAGGTGCGCGCGAGCTCCGACGAGGGCGGCGCGGGCCTGCACGTCGAGCTGCGCAACGAGCTCGATCGCGTGCTCGCGGAGGGCGCGACCGACGCGGAGGGGCGCGCCCGCTTCACCCTCGAGAGCGCCCAGCTCGGACCTCCCGCCGCGGGCCGCCTGATCGCGCACACCCGCGGCGACGATCGGCGCGGCGAAGCCCAGACCGAGGTACCGGTCGTTCGGTACCGGCCGACCGCGCTCACGCTCCGCGCGTCGCACACACGCGTGCGAGACGAGGCGGTCACGCTCTCGGGCGAGCTGACGGACAGCGCAGGGCCGCTGGCGAGACGCGCGGTCGGCCTCTTCGCCGGGAGCGAGCACCTCGACACGCTCCTGACCGATGACGAGGGCCGCTTCGCCTCCAGCGTCACGCTCGAGCCGCAGGCGGGATCGGAGCGCGTGGTGCTCACCGCTCGCTTCGCCAGCGACGCGCCGTGGCGACCTCCGGCGAGCTCTCCACCGGTCACCCTCGCGATCGAGGCAGCGGGATCGACGCCCTGGAGCTGGCTGCTCGCGCCGATCGTCGCATGCGCGCTGGCGTTCGGGCTGCTCACGCGCTGGCGGCGCGCCCCGGCCGTCGCGCCGATCGCGACCGATCGCACGACCACACCGCCCGGGATCGCCCCCGCGCGATCCGCGGGCGGGCTCGCCGCAGCGATTCGAGAGGTCCGCGGCGTCGTGACGGACGCCGACTCCGGTGCGCCGCTCGCCGGCGCGATCGTCGCGCTCCTCGGGCAGGGCGAGCCGATCGAGAGCGCCGCCGGGCCGGACGGAAGCTTCGAGATCATCGCGCCGGACGGCGAGCTCTTCCGGCTCGAGGTGAGCGCGCCAGGGTACGAGCGAAGCTCCGCGCCGGTGCGACTGCCGCATCGCGGGCAGTGGAGTCGGACTACCGTGCGCCTGCGCAGCCTGCGCGAGCTCGCGATCGCGCGCTATCGACCGGTCGCGGAGGCGCTCGCACCCGCGAAGCGATGGTGGGGGTTCTGGACGCCCCGTGAGCTCTCCGACGGAGCGACGAGCCATCGAGACGAGCTCGACGCCCTCACCTCCGCCGTGGAGCGCGCCGCGTATGCCGAGCCGCCTCCCGACGAAGCCGAGGTGAGCGCGATCGCCGATCGCTCCGAGCGGATGGCGAGCGATCTCGAGCGCTAGCGCGGTGGGCGGGCGCCCAGGCTGCCCGACAGGCGGCAGGAGGGGTCCGCGGGGTCGAGTTCGTCCAGCGAGAGCGCACGGGCGTTGACCTTTCGACGCGCGCCTCTCTATAGTGGGCCGCCGTTGGCCTTCCGGGTCGCTCCGCGGACGAGGAAACATGGATACGGGCACGATTCTAGGCATCGTCGCGGCGGTCGTGGTCGTCGGGCTCATCGTCTGGCTCTTCCTGCGCGGGAAGGGCCAAGCGCCCGCCGAGCTGCCGCCCGAGCAGCACGAGAAGCCGGCGCGCGAGCCCGCCTCGAAGTCGGCGGAGAAGAAGGCTGAGCCGAAGAAGCCGGCCGAGCCCGCGGCGAAGGAGAAGCCGAGCACGAAGCCGGCCGAGGCGGCGAAGGCCCCGACCGCCGAGGCGGCGGTCGAGCCGAAGAAGGCCAAGCCCGAGAAGGCCGAGCCGAAGGCTGAAGCGAAGGCCGAGCCGAAGCCTGAAGCGACGACCGAGGCGAAGGCCGAGCCCGAGCCGGCGCGCAAGCCCGCGAAGGCCGAGGCCGCGAAGCCGCACGACGAGGACGTGAAGGCGCTGAAGAAGGGCCTCGCGTCGACCCGCGGAGGGTTCATCGCGCGCCTCGCCAAGCTCTTCGTCAAGACGAAGGAGATCGACCCGGCGCTGCTCGACGAGATCCAAGAGGTGCTGCTCACCGCGGACATCGGGGTGAAGACCTCCGAGAAGATCCTCGCCCGCCTCAAGGAGCGGATGGATCGGAACGAGCTCTCGGACGAGGAGCGGGTGTGGGAGGCGCTCCGCGAGGAGGCGCGCGCGATCCTCGCGACGCGCGGTCGTGAGCTCGACATCTCGCGAACGCCTAGCGTGATCCTCGTCGTCGGCGTGAACGGCGTGGGGAAAACCACGACGATCGGGAAGCTCGCGAGCCGGTATATGTCGGACGGCAAGCAGGTCGTCCTCGCGGCGGGCGACACCTTCCGAGCGGCGGCGGTGCTGCAGCTCGAGGTGTGGGGCCGGCGGGTCGGCTGCCCCGTGGTGAAAGGAAAGGAGCGGGCCGATCCCGCGAGCGTCATCTTCGACGCCGTCAAGAAGGCGAAGGACGAGGGCGCCGACATCGTCATCGCCGACACGGCCGGGCGCCTCCACACGAAGACGAACCTGATGGAGGAGCTGAAGAAGGTCGTCCGCACGGCCGAGAAGGCGCTCGAGCGGCCGGTGGACGAGATCCTGCTGGTGCTGGACTCCACGACGGGGCAGAACGCGATCCAGCAGGCCCAGCTCTTCAAAGAGGCGATCCCCGTCAGCGGGATCGCGCTGACCAAGCTCGACGGAACCGCGAAAGGCGGCGTCATCCTCGGGATCGTCGACGAGCACGATCTGCCCGTGCATTTCGTGGGGATCGGCGAGCGCGTGGAGGACCTCCGGGAGTTCGACGCGCCGTCGTTCGTCGAGGCTCTCTTCACGAAGCCCGACGATGAGTCGATCGCCGCATGAGAGTCGTTGATCGCGCTTCGGAGCGCGTGATATAGTCGCGCGCACGTTTCGCCAGAGACAGGAATTCTGAGCAATTACGATGATTTGCAGCCGACCCCAAGATTCCGTTCAGGGCGCTGCACGTCATCCCGGAGAAGGCGGGAACGAGATGCCGAGCTCACACAGAGCTATTCCGAGCAGAGCCCTTCCGAGCCGCTGGGCCGGCGCGCTGGCGGTCGCGCTCATCGCCGCGGCGATGGGCGGCGGCACGGTCGCCGCTCAGGACGCCGACATGGACTTCACCCAAGGTGGTGAGGGCGGCGCCGACATGGACTTCACCGCCGAAGGCGGCGGTGAAGGCGGCGCGGACATGGACTTCACCGAGGGCGGTGAGGGCGGTGAAGCCGGCGGCGATGCCGGCGGAGGCGGCGGCAGCGGCGACATCATGGACGCCCTGGCCGGCGGCGGAGGAGAGATCGAGGAGGGCGCCGAGCGCCCCACTCGAACGACCGAGGCCCGCGAGGAGATCTTCGCCGTCCAGCAGATCTACGCGCTCCGCATCAACCGCGTCGAGCTCAGCCCCTCTGCCGCGTTCACCCTGAACGATCCCTTCGTCAGCCACAGCGCGGTCTCGCTCGGGCTGAACTACTGGTGGACGAACGTCCTCGCCATCGGCGTGAACTTCCTCTGGTACGAGGGGCTCGAGCAGGAGTCGGACCTGAACTTCTTCATCCGGCGGTCCACTCGCCTCGCGGTGCCGGTGAGCGCGTACCAGTTCGGCGCGCACCTGAACTTCACGTACGTGCCCCTCTACGGCAAGTTCGCGATGTTCAACGAGTTCATCTTCCAGTGGGACGCGTACATCGTCGGCGGCGTCGGTCTGATGAACACCCGCCCGGTGCCCGTGGTCGACCCCGAGGTCCGGCGCTTCGACTTCGACGTGCGGATCGCCTTCAACCTCGGCATCGGCCTGCGCGTGTTCGTGACGCGGTGGCTCGCGATCTTCGGCGAGATCCGCAACTACATGTATCTCGAGCAGCTCGAGGCGCTCGAGGTCGCGCTCGGAGAGCAGCGCTTCAACGGGCCCGGCGACGGTCTCGAGGGGAACACGTGGGTCCAGGACAGCGTGGCCTTCACCAGCAACGTCACGGTCCACCTCGGTCTCACGATCTTCCTCCCCTTCGACTTCGAGTACCGCCTCCCGCGGTGATGAAGGAGCATCGAGCCATGATGCGACGCAAAGAAGGTCTTGCTGAGGTTCGCCTCCTCGCAGCGCGCCTCCTCACGGGGCTCGCCCCCGCCGCGGTGGTACTCGCGATGATCGCCGGCGGGCTGGCGCTCGCGCCCGCCGCTTCGGCGCAGGAGATCCAGATCACGGGCCCGCTCGCGGGGCAGCCGGCGGTGCGGCGGATGCGGCAGTATCGCGTCGACCGCGTGCAGCTCATCGTGCCGACGGTCGGCTACACGCTGCAGGACGAGTTCGCCCGCAGCTTGATGGTCGGCCTCGAGGCCAACGTTCACTTCACCGACTTCCTCGGGGTCGGCGTCTGGGGCGCGGCGGCCAACTTCGGCAACTCGTTCTTCATCAACAGCGATCTCACGAACCAGGTGTCGGTCAACGGGCAGACCACGGGGCGCAACCGCCTCAGCATGCCCTCGCCGGCGAGCTTCGAGGACCAGGTCGCCCGCCTGCAGGGCGTCGTCTCGGCCCACCTCCTCTTCGCGCCGCTCCGCGGCAAGCTCTCGCTCTTCCAGGGCGTCTTCGTCGACGCCGACTTCTACATCCTCGCCGGCTTCGCGCTCGCGTTCGTGGAGGAGCGCGCCGACGTCACGACCCAAGGGATCTGCACCACCGCCACCTCGGAGTGCCTCGCGACCCAGACTGCGCGCAAGGATCGGATCGCCCCCGCTCCGATCTTCGGCGTCGGCTTGAACATGTACTTCAACTCGTGGATCGGCCTGGCGCTCCAGTGGCGCGCCTTCCCGTTCAACATGAACCCGGCCGGCACCGACGAGGCGGGTGGCACGGGCGGCAGCGTCAGCATCCCGGACGGGTTGATCAACGACGCGGACCAGCGCTTCTACTTCCACCACATGATCAACGTCGGCTTGATCATCAACCTCCCGCCCGACGCGTCGAGCACGCAGTGATCTCGAGCACGCAGTGATCTCGAGCGCGCAGTGATCTCGAACACAGGCTGAGACGGCGAAGGCCGGCACCCTCTGGGTCGCCGGCCTTCTCTTTTCCGTCCGCCGTGCTGTCGGCCGAATCAGGCCTTTGCCTTCGCCTTGCGCGGGACACCCTTCGCGTCGGTCGACCAACCCGCCGGGAGCTGGACCTTGTCCTTGCTCTCCCCGAGCGAGAGGCCGCGCTCGGCCATCTGCTCGAGCACCCGGACCTTGACGCGGACGCTGTCCTCCTCGGCGAGCGCGGCGAAGAGCTGCGGCAGCACGGCCGCCACGTTCTCCTGCGCGAGCGCGGCCGCCGCGGCGTGGAAGCGGGCCGTCTCGTTCACGTCCTCGAAGAACGGGGCCACCCCCTCCGCGATTCGCGGGTGCAGCTTCTGCTCGAGAGTCGAGAGAAGCTGCAGCTTGCGCTGCGGATCGCGCTGGTACTCGGTGCTCATGGTGCCGAGCAGCGCGATCATCTCATCGATGGCCTGCTCCTCGGATCGCAGCGACTCGAAGCACTTGAGCGGCCAGCTCAGCGACTGGTGCTTGCGCAACGCTGTCCGGATCGGCTCGATCGCGACCTCGCCCGCCTCGCAGATCCAGCGGAACGTCTCGTCCTTCTCCTCGCCATCGGTGATGGTCGGGTCGACGTAGAACGTGAAGCGCTCGAGGAGCGCGGCCACAGCCTGTGAGCGCTCGGCGGCCTCACCGGTCGTCGCGATCTTGCCGAGGGCCTGGATGGACTCCCAGCGATCCGGCGCCTGCGCGCGCTTGTTCGCCACACGCTCGGGGTGCTTGCCGAGCCCGCCCTTCTTCCCAAAGAGCCCGAAGAATCCCATCGCGCCGGTGCCTCCTCTATCCGGCGCGCACCATGGACGCTCGAAGGCCCGCTCGCAACCTGGTACTCCCGCCCGGAAGCTCGTTCCGGCGTTCGGTGGAGGACTTCGGGGCGCGGGTGCTACCGGATGATGACCGGGCGGAGGTTGACCTGGGGGCCCCGCGTCTGGACTTGGAAGCGCACCATCCGGCAGCCGTGCTTCTTGAGCAGGGACTGCTCGTTCGCCTGGAGACGCTGGACGAAGCGGTCCTTCGTAATGCTCGCGACGTTCTCGCCGAGCCCCTGCTTCGCGGCCACGTACTCCTGGAAGATCCGCTCGTAGTACGCGTCCTCCGGCTCCTCGGCGAGCTGCGCGGCGAGCGCCGGATCGTCCTCGTCCTCCGAGCTCGCCGGAGCTGCCCCGGCCGGAACGGCCATGCCCGGGTTGCTGGCCGCCGCCTCCGCATCCCATGCCTCCGGCGGCGAGGAGACGCGCCCGTCGGAGTCCTCCTCCGGCGTGCCCGTGACAACGTTGAGCAGCTGGTTGATGCGGTAGGCGAGGCCCCCGAGCTCCGCGCTCTCGATGTCGAGGCGGATGTCGGTGCGCCCGTTGATGGCGGCGAGGATCCCCTCCTCCATCTGCTCGATGGGCTTGAGGAAGCTCGTCCCGATCAGGAAGCCATAGACGAGCACGATCAAGAAGCCGATCGCGGTCATCACGAGGATCATCATGACCGGCGAGCTCGTCTCGAGCGCCGCCGTCCGGCTCGCGAGCACCGCGTACGCGACCGGCGTCGACGACGCGCGCGGGAGTGAGCCGGTCACACCGACGTACTGCGCATCGCCGATCTGGGCGAGCCACCGCTCGCTCGCGCCCTGCCCGGCGAGCGCAGCCGTGGTCGCCGCCTGCTGCTGCGTGAAGAGCGCCTCGTTCAGGCTCGCCAGCAACGACCCGTCGAGCGACGAGCTGTAGACGGCGCCCTCGGTGAGGAAGACGAGATCACGGCCGAGGAGCGCGCCCTCGCGCGCGGCCATGCCGTTCGACATGTCGTAGCCGACGACCAGGGCGCCGAGGATGTCCCCGTCGACGTCGCGGATCGGGGCGATGGCGGTCTGGAGGAGCTTCCGCTGGCCGGCCGAGAACGACCACACGTCGATCGCGGGGTGGCCCGTCTCGAGCACGCCCGCCAAGGTCCGGAGCTGCGGCTTCAGATCGTCGCCGTTGTTGGCGTTCACGTTCGCGTTGCGCGCGATCACGAGGCCGTCGGAGTTCGTGATCATCACGACCTCGGGCGGACCGGCCTCGCGGTTCTGGCCGGCGAAGAACGTGGCGACCGCGTTCGCGCGGCCGTGGGCGCGGCTGCGCTGCCCGTTCTCGTCGAGAGCGGAGAAGATGCCCCGCAGGCCGTCTTCTCGGGCCTGCGCGCTCGCTCCGTCGAGGAATTCCAGCCCGGAGAGCCGCCACGTCCGCTCGAAGAGCCGCTGATCGGCCTCGATCTGGCCATCGACGCCCGCCAGGAGCTTGGCGTCCAGCTGGGACGCGACGAGGTAGTACGAGAGCAGGCCGACCACCAGCACCGCGACCAGGTTCCCGGCGATGATCTTCGTCCGCATCGTTCGTCTCCTCGCGCCTGCGGGGCTCGCGCGTGGCCGAGCCGTCAACGTGGCCCCGCGCTGACCTGGATATCACCCCGGCTCGAACGGGGTCAAGCGTACAGGGACCCGAAACACCTGTAACGCCATCGGATCCCGAGAAGGAGTCAGCGCTCTAGGGAGCCAGGCGCGGTCTCTCGCCCTGCCGGATGTGGACGCGGTGCCCGGCCGGGAGGGCAAAAGTCTCGGTGGTCAGCGCCTCGTCGGGCCAGCGGACCGCGACGCTCGCCTGGCAGGCGGCGCCGATCCCGAAGTGCAGCACGAGATCCCGCTGGGTGCCGTAGTGACCATGGCCGCCGGAGACCTCCTGAGTCTGGGTGATCCCTCCCGCCGTGACCTCCACGCGCGCGCCGATGGCGGCTCGGTTGGTTCCCTCCGCCCCCTCGAGCCGCAGCTGGACGAAGCCCCCGGCGTCGCCGGCCAGGTTCTCGAAGAAGCGGACCTGCTGGGTGGGGTAGCAGTCGTTCGGAGGGCCGCAGCGCGCCCGCGAGTGGCCGACGATCAGATCGAGATCGCCGTCGCGATCGAAGTCGGCCGCCACCACCCCGTGGCTGCGGTTGTGCTCGATGCCCTCGCTCGGGGGGACCTCGACGAACGCGAGCGCGCTCTCCTGGTGGTAGAGGCGGCCGTAGTTGCCGGGGTAGTCGCTGGCGCCGAGGTAGATGTCCGGCCAGCCGTCGTTGTCGAAGTCGAGGATCGCGCCGGTCATGTGGCCCTCGTCCCACGACCCCTCGCTCGAGTGATCGATCGCGAGCCCGAGCGCCTCGTCCCCCGGCCGCGAGAAGACCGGATCGTCGCCGCCGTCGTTCACCAGGACCTCGCTCCCGTCCGCGCCCGAGCCGGCCCACCAGTGCTTGATCTCGGTGGTGAAGAGGTCGAGATCGCCGTCGTTGTCGAGATCGCCGCAGAGGGTCGCCCCGCTGTTGCCGCCGAGGCGCCAGGGCGAGCGGTCGGTGTCGTGGCTCCAGTTGGGCGGATCGGGACACCCGACCAGCGGCGCCGGGACGCCGGCGCAGTCCTCGGCGCTCGGATTGGCCTGGCAGTAGCACCGCGCGAACTGGTTGTCGGTCCAGCTCTGGTCCCCGTCATACGCATAGCCGGACGCGACCGAGCGGCTCTCGTAGCGCAGCCCTCCGGTGCCCGGGCGCGCCTGCCAGAGCTGGTTCGGGCTCCGCCCGTAGCTCCCGGCGAGCAGCTCGGGCCAGCCGTCGCCGTTGAGATCGCACGCGACGGACGACCAGGAGCGAGTGTGGGCGATGCCCATGCTGATCACGTCCTGATCGTTCCACTCCTCGGTCGTGAGCCCGAGCGCCTCGGTCGCGTCCGTGAAGCGCCCGCTTCCGTCACCCCTCCACAGGCGGTTCTGCAGGAGCACGAAGCTCGGCGTGTTGTGCTGCGGGACCCACAGATCGACGAAGCCGTCGCGATCGACGTCGGCGAACGAGGCGCCCGCCGGCATGTCGACGTCCTCGGCCCAGCGCACGGGGTTGTCCTCGGCGGTGAGCGTGAAGCGACCGCTGCCGTCGTTCAGGAGGATCTCGCTGGACTCCATGCCGACAGCCTCCCAGTCGTCGGTCGTGATCCCGCTGTAGGCGTCGAGATCGCCGTCGTTGTCGACGTCGGCCCACGCCACGATCTGGACCGGGCGCCCTCCCCCGCCGGCGTTGCGGCGCGCGAGGAAGCCCGAGCGCTCGGTGACGTCCTCGAAGCGGCCGTCGCCGGTGTTGCGGAGCAGCCAGGTGCGCCGGCCCTCGGGGCTCGAGAAGTCCTCCACGCCGAGGGTGCCGCGCCGCACCTCGAGATCGGCCCACCCGTCGCCGTCGATGTCGGTCACGCTGAGACGCGTGCCCTCGACGCGCAGCTCCGCGAGGCCCCACTCGGCGGTGGCCTCTCGGAACGCGGTCGTCCCCGGCGCCCAGCGGGTGCCCGGGCGGCACGCCGGCTCGGGCAGAGGCACGAAGCACTCGCTGCGCGCAACATCGCAGGCCTCGGCGGCCGCGCAGACGGGGCCCTCGCTCGAGGCGCAGTGGCAGAGCCCGTCGTCCGGGCTGCAGATCGCGCCGTCGCCGCAGGTGGCGGTCGCGCAGAGGTCGGGCTCGCACGCGGCGAGCAAGAGAGCGAGCGACAAGGAGGAGAGACGCGGAGAGCTCATGCAGCGACCAAGAGTACAGCTCCGTCCCGCCTTGTGAAGCTGGCCTTTTGTGGCTGGCCTTGTGAAGGCTCGCCGCCGCGTCCTAGGTGCGCTCGCGATGGACGACGCCACCCTCGAGGAGCTCGGCGCCAGGATCGCGGCGCTCCCTCGCCCGTTGCTCCTCGGCCTCGACGTCGACGGAACGCTCGCGCCGATCGTGGACGATCCGGCTCGCGCGGGGGTCCCGCCCGAGGTCGCGCACACGCTGGCGCGCATCGGAGCCGCGGAGGGGATCGTGATCGCGATCGTCACCGGTCGCGACATGCCGCGGCTGGAAGAGATGATCGCGATGCCCTCGGCCTGGCGCGTCACCGAGCACGGCCGCGAGATCTGGGCGCCCGACGCCGGGGAGAGCGACGCGGAGCCGATCACGCCCGCGCTCGAGGCGCGGCTCGCGCGCTTCCGAGCATGGGCGGCCGAGACGACGGGCGCTCGCATCGAGGACAAGACGGCGTCGGTCGTGGTGCATGTGCGCGAGCTGAGCGCGCGCGATCCGGAGGGTGCGGCGGCCGCGCTCGCGTGGGCGCGGGAGCGAGCGAAGCAGGAGGGGCTCTTCGTGCGCGAGGGGCGCGCGGTGATCGAGGCCTCCGCGGTCGCGGCGGACAAGGGCAAGGCGCTGCGCGAGGTGGCGAGGCGCGCCGGCGTCGCGAGCATCGCCTACGCGGGCGACGATCTCACCGATCTGCCGGCGATCGCGGCCGCGAGCGAGCGGGGCATCGGGATCTTCGTGCGCTCGGCGGAGCGGCCCGATCCGCCGCCGGGCGCGCGCGCGGTCATCGACGGATCGCGCGACGTCGCGAGGCTGCTCGGCGCGCTCGAGGCGCGCCTCCGCAGCTGATCAGGTCGCCCGCAGCGATCGCGCGAGCGCCACGCCGGCGACGCCGGCGAGCAAGCAGCCGAGGAGCGTCGCGAGCAAGTAGGCGCCGGCGCGGCCGTACGCGCCCTGCTCGGCCAGGCGGATCGTCTCGAGGTTGAACGACGAGTAGGTGGTGAAGCCGCCGAGCACGCCGGCGCCGAGGATGAGCTTCGCCGGGACACCCGCGATCTCGCGGCTCCCCGCGAGCTCCATCACCACGCCGAGCAGGAGCGAGCCGAGCACGTTGACCGCGAGCGTGCCCCACGGAAAGCCGAGGCCGAGCCAGCGGGCCGCCCCGACCGAGATCCCGTAGCGCAGCGCGGTCCCGATGCCGCCGCCGAGGGCGATGAGCACGACGTTCCACACGCGCCGAGGATCGCCCACGCGCTCGTCATCGTCCACACGCGGGGTGCTACAGTCGCGCGCTCGCAACGAGGAGGAGACGAGACCATGAGCGATGTGCGCTTCGACGGACGGGTCGTGATCGTGACCGGGGCAGGCGGTGGGCTCGGGCGATCGCACGCGCGGCTCTTCGCCGCGCGCGGCGCGAAGGTCGTCGTCAACGATCTCGGCGGGACCGTGGACGGGCGCGGCGACGATCAGTCGGCGGCGCAGAAGGTCGCCGACGAGATCGCCGCCTCGGGCGGCGCGGCCGTCGCCAGCTTCGATGGCGTCGACACCGCAGAGGGCGCGGCGAAGATCGTCGAGAAGGCGCTCGAGGCCTTCGGGCGGGTCGACGTCGTGATCAACAACGCCGGGATCCTGCGCGACGTCTCGTTCCAGAAGATGACGATCGAGGACTGGGAGGCCGTCCTGCGCGTGCACCTCGCGGGGACGATGCACGTCTCGCGCGCGGCCTGGCCCCACCTGCGTGGTCAGTCCTACGGGCGCATCGTCAACACGACGAGCGCCGCCGGGCTCTACGGCAACTTCGGCCAGGCCAACTACGCGGCGGCCAAGATGGGCATCGTCGGGCTCACGAAGACGCTGGCGCAGGAGGGCAAGAAGTACGGCATCGCCGCGAACGTGATCGCGCCGGTGGCCAAGAGCCGGATGACCGAGACCATCCTCGACGAGGCGACGCTGGCGAAGCTCGAGCCTGCCCTCGTCTCACCGCTCGTGGCGTACCTCGGGAGCGAGGCCTGCGCGACGAGCGGCGAGGTGTACGCGGTCGGCGGCGGCTACGTCTCGCGGGTCGCGGTGGTGGAGGGAGCGGGCACCGTGTTCGCCGGAGGCGAGCTCACCCCCGAGCAGATCGCCGGCAGCTGGGATCAGATCAACGATCTCGACGCGGCCCGCCCGTTCACGAGCGCGATGGAGGCCATCCAGGTCGCGCTCACCAAGGCGACCGGCAAGGGATGACGATGCGGCTCTGGTATGCTCCGCCGCTCATGATCCGGCGGGGCCGAGCATGAATGGACGCAGGGCATCGGCCCGACGCGCCCGCCCGCGGCGCGCGGGCCTGCCGAAGCTCGGGAAGCGCGCGATCCGCCTCGGCGATCGCGAGGTCCCGCTCTACAGCGGGGCGATGCACTACTGGCGCCTCGAGCGCGACGCGTGGGAGCCGGGCCTCCGGCAGCTGCGCGATCTCGGCCTCGGGATCGTGGAAACGTACGTGCCCTGGCAGGTCCACGAGACCGCCCCCGGCGAGCACGACTTCGGTCAGGTCGATCCGCAGAAGGACGTCGGCGCCTTCCTCGATCTCGCGCACTCGCTCGGCCTCTTCGCGTTCGTGCGCCCCGGCCCGCACATCAACGCCGAGATGACCTACTTCGGCCTGCCCGAGCGGGTGCTCTACGATCGCGCCTGCCAGGCCCGCTCGCCCCGCCAGAACCCGGTGCTGCAGGCTTTCCCGCCGCGGATGTTCCCGGTCCCCTCGTACGCGAGCCGGACCTTCCTCGACGAGGTCGGCCGCTGGTACGACGCGGTCGGCGAGGTGCTCGCGCCCCGGCTCTGGCCCTCCGGCGCGATCGTAATGGTGCAGATCGACAACGAGGGCTCGTACTACTTCCGCGACGCCGCCTACGATCAGGACTACCACCCGGACGCGATCGCGGACTGGCGCAAGTTCCTCGAGAAGCGCTACGGCACCCTCGAGAAGACCGGCGAGGCGCACCGCGCGGCCTACGCGAGATGGGACGAGGTGGAGGCCCCGATCCGCTTCGGCGCGGAGACGCCCGAGGAGCTCGTCGTGCACCTCGACTGGGCGACGTTCCGCGAGGAGCTGATCACGGCATCGATCGGGCGCATGCAGAAGCGCCTCGCGAAGGCCGGCGTGAAGGGCCCGGTGACCGTGCACAACCTCCCGCTCGGCGAGCAGGGCGTCGCGCTCAGCTCGACGGCGCTCGAGGAGATCGTCGATCTGGTGGGGATCGACTACTACCACTCGCGCTCGGAGCACGCGGCGATCAAGCGGCGCACGCTGGCGCTCGCGGGGACCCACCCCTTCCCGTACGCGCCCGAGCTCGGCGTCGGCGCGCCGCCGTGGTTCACGCCTCTCTCCAACGAGGACTCGCTCTTCACCGCGCTCACCGCGCTCGCGTACGGGCTCCGCGGCTTCAACCTCTACATGACCGTCGATCGCGATCGGTGGTACGGCGCGCCGATCGACGCGCGCGGCAACCCGCGGGTCGAGGCGGCGACGTGGAAGCAGCTGATCGCGCGCCTGCACGACGTCGGCTTCCACGCGCTCTCGCGGCGCGTCGAGGTGGGGCTGATGCTCCCGCGCGAGTACGCGCGCCTCTCGAGGGCGACGAGCCTGCTCGGCCTCTTCAGCCCCACCGTGATCGAGGCGGTGCACGGGAGCCCGGTCGCCGGCTGCCGCGGGGACACGTTCGGGCTGGCCGAGCCGGTCCAGATCGCCTGGTGGGAGATGCTCGCGCGCTTCGCGGAGGCGCTGACGGAGGCGGGCATCCCGTACGTCTACGTGGACTCCGAGGCGCCGCCCGAGCGGCTCGAGTCGCTGCGGGTGCTCATCGCGCCCTCGTTCGAGCTCTGCGATCCGGCGCGCTGGAAGAAGATCACGAGCTTCGCGACCGAGGGCGGCGCGGTCGTCTTCGGGCCGCAGATGCCGGGGCTCGATCTGAAGATGCGGCGCCAGCCCTTCGAGGTGCCTCGCGGGAGCCGGCGCGCGTCGGTCAGGAGCGCGGAGGAGGCGTCGCGGGTGGTGGCCGAGCTCGCGCGCGACCTCGAGCTCGCTGCGCCCTTCCCCGTCGAGCCGCGCCCGCTCGAGATCACCGTCCACGAGGACAGCTCGGGGCCGCGCGTCCTCTTCGTGCTGAACCCCGATCCGCGCGCGCTGAAGGCGTCGGTCACCCTGCCCTCGCCGGTGCTGCTCGAGGATCTGATGAGCGGCGAGCGCTTCGCCGGCAACGATCGCGTCCAGATCCCGATGCGCGGCCGCTCGTGCCGGATGCTCTCGATGGTCGGCGGCGTGGCCCAGGGCGAAGGCAAGGGCTCCGCGGTAGGAGCGGCCTCGTGACTGGAGCGGAGCGAAGGGACCGACATGATTGATCCGGCGCTCCGCTTCGAGGGCTTCGACGCGCGCTCCTGGACGAACCTGATCTCGCTCTTCGCGCCCGAGGTCGGCGACGAGGACGCGGCGCGCGGCGCGCTCTTGATCGTGATCGACGATCGCGATCGGGTGCTCCTCGCGCTCCATACGCGGCGCGGGCGGATCGACGACCTGACGTGGGAGGGCCCGAGCGAGCTGCCGAGGCTCGCGGAGCGCTACGGCGTGCGCCGCTGCGTCGCGCTCCGCGAGGGCGTGATCGAGGAGATCGGCGAGCGCGTGGCGCGTCGCGTCGATCGCGGCGAGGACTACATGGCGCAGTGGCTCCTGGTCATGCGCACGGTCCGCGAGCTCAGCGAGGCGGGGCTCATCCACAGCTGGCCGCGCCCGCTCGCGAACGTGCCGATCCCGAGCACGGCGATGGTGCGGCGCGCGCTCGACACGGTGCTGCCCGAGGATCGCGCGATGGTCCTCGTGGTGTGGAACGGCACCGCGCCGTGGACGGGGCTCGCGCTCCGGCGCGGCGAGGACGGCATCGATCACGTGGCGGGGCCGGATCTGATCGCGCGCTGGGCGGGCCCGCTCGGCGGCGACTGGCGGCGGGACTACCGGGTGATCAGCGACGCGGTCGCAGACGCGATCGCGCCCGTGCACCTCGGGATCTTCACCGAGCTCGACACGCTGCGCGCCTTGCTCCGCAGCGCCGATCCCGGCGCCTGGGCGCGAGCGGTCGCGGTGCGCGACGTCATCGTGCACCCGACGCCGCCCTACGTGGCCGTCGCCCTCGGCGCCGACGCGGTCCGCGCGGTCGCGCGCGGCTCCGCCCGCTGGCTCGGCGGCATCGACGCCCTCTCCGCGCTGGCCCCCCTCGCCACCTACGTGCGGGGCCGTGTCTCCGAGGTCGCCTCGGTGACCGCGACGCTCGGCTTCGATCCGCTCAAGGTCCTCTCGATCTGGCTCCGACGGGCCGAGGAACAGGGCGAAGCGCCCCACGAGGAGGCGGACGAACACGAAACTTGACCGCTGCGCATCCGTCGAGTAACCCTTTGTCCCACCCCGCCAGGTGTTCAGGTGGCACCCGTTCAGGTGGCACGCGTTCAGTGATGGACGCGCTTAGTAATGGACGCGCTAGTGCTGTGGCGTTCAGGAGATGCGCGGGGAGAGGGGCTCGATGCAGAAGCTGACGGAGCGACAGAAGGCGGTGCTCGACTTCATCGTGGAGTCGATCCACGACCGTGGTTATCCCCCGACCCTGCGGGAGATCGGCAATCACCTCGGGATCCGGAGCACCAACGGGGTCAACGACCACCTGCGGGCGCTCGAGCGCAAGGGCTACCTCACCCGCGAGGACATGAAGTCCCGCACCCTGCGGCCGACCCCCGACCTGCTGCGCATCCCCACCCCGCTGCGTGGCCTCGCGACGAGCGAGGGTGATCGCCTGCGGGAGGACGCGCGGCACATCGAGTCGCACGTCCAGCCGCACATGGGCTCGCACGAGGACTGGCGCGACCATGAGGACCTGATCGAGGTGCCGATCCTCGGGCGCGTCGCGGCGGGCATGCCGCTCGAGGCGATCGAGCAGCCGATGGACACGGTGCGCATCGACCGGATGCTCGTCGGCGGCCGTGGCGAGATCTTCGGCCTCCGGGTCGCCGGCGACTCGATGATCGAAGCCGGCATCTACGACGGCGATTACGTCTTCGTGAAGAAGCAGCTCGACGCGCCGCGCGGGGCGATCGTCGTCTGCCTCGTCGGCGACGAGGCGACCTGCAAGTACTTCTTCCCGGAGAAGCACCACATCCGCCTCGAGCCGGCGAACGCGCAGATGGCGCCGATCCTCATCCCCCGCACCGACTGGCGGGAGACGCTGATCCTCGGGGTGGTGGTCGGCATCTACCGCCGGCTCTGAGCGAGCTACTGGGCCTGGGGCTCTTCCGGCTGGGAGAGCCGCGCGGCGCACCGGCCCTCGTGACAGAGGCAGGCGCCGCCGCAGTCGAGCGTCCCGTAGCGGCACTCCATCGTGCACATCGCGGCGCCGCAGGACGGCGCGTTGGCGCGGCCCACGCACGCCGCTGCGTGACAGCACTCGGCCGGCACGCAGTCCGCGTCGCTCGTGCAGGCGTCCTCGCCGACGACCAGCTCGCCTGCGCCCGGCGCGCTGGGCTCCTCCTCGCTGGGCACCTCGCCCTCGGGCTCGGCTTGCTCGGGCACGACGATCGGCGCGGTCGTCCGATCGTCGTCGGCGCCCCCGCATCCTGCCGTCCCGAAGACGAACGCGATGATGAGAAGAGAGACGCGAAGCAGAGAGAATCGAGCGAGCATCTACTTGTCCTTCATCTTGAGCAGGATCGAGGTCACCACGAAGGCGATGAAGGTG
Source organism: Pseudomonadota bacterium (assembly GCA_023427125.1). GTDB lineage: Bacteria > Myxococcota_A > Polyangia > Polyangiales > Sandaracinaceae > JAEZBP01. The sequence continues at coordinate 16,450 of JAEZBP010000348.1, forward strand.
ATCGTGCCCATGCCGAAGACCGCGAAGACGAGCGGGAAGTCGTAGATGACCCCCTCGGTCGCGAAGTTCGGGAGGTTCTCGAGGTAGCGGGCCGAGAGGCAGTTCTGCTCCGACTCGAGCGCGTCGCGCGCCTTGAGATCGACGATGGTCAGCGCCTCGAGGCCGTAGCGCGTCGCGGTCAGCCAGCTCAGGCCCCAGGTCGCGTCCTGCAGGCGGCTGATCACGCCGGCGAAGAGCAGCTGCGGGATGGCGAGGAAGTTGATGCCCCAGAGCGCCGAGACGGGGTTCGACACCGCGGCGCTGAGCGCCATGCCCATCGCGCTCGCCGTGCTGGTCACCAAGAAGCCGACGAACATGCACTGCGCGAGCCCGATCACGCCGCCGTCCGCGAGGCCGCACCAGAAGTACGCGATCGGGACGTGCAGGACGACCACCACGCCGCCGAGCCCGAAGAGCACCCACAGGCGCGCGGTGACGTAGGGCAGGATGTTCAAGCCGGCCAAGCGCTCGCGCTCGTAGACCGTCTTCTCCGCGACCAGCACGTTCGAGCTGGCGATGAGCATCGGGAGGAAGAGCGCCATCAGCATCGCGAGCAGCGCGGTGCGAGGGTCCTTCACCCGCTCGTCGGCGTGGGGATGCTGCGAGTCCAGGTGCGCGACGGCCATGCGCCGCTGCGGATCGCACGAGATGCGATCATCGACGCCGGCGCACTGGTCGACCGCCTCGTCGCGGGTGGAGCACCCGAACATCCCCACTTGGAACTCGGTCGCGCCGCCCGTCGTCAGGCCGATCAAGACGGCCAGGAGCGGCGCCTGGATCAGCAGGAGCGCCAGCGCCACCGGGTTGCGCAGCGTCAGCTTGATGCTGCGCCCCAAGAGCAATGGGAACTGCCGGAGCGAGGAGCGCGATCGTGGCTTCGGTGGCGCCCCGCCGCTGTCCGCCTGCGCGTTGCCCGCGCGCTCGACGACGAAGCGCCGGAAGGTCTCCGTCTGATGGAACTTCTCGCGCCACTGGTCGGGCGGCAGCTGCTCCAAGTGATCGAACATCTCGCGCGGCTTGCCGGGCGAGGCGCCGAAGAACTCGTACGAGTCCGGCGAGGGCGGGCCGAAGAAGAGGAGCTTGCCGCCGCGGCCCATGATCGCGACCGAGTCGAACTTCTCGTACTCCTGGTAGTCCGGCTGGTGGATCGTGACGACGATCGTGCGGCCGTTGTCGGCGAGGCGGCGCAGCGTGCTGATGACGTCGGCCGCGTCGGTCCAGGAGAGACCGGAGGTGGGCTCGTCGAGGATCAGGAGCGAGGGATCGGTGACGAGCTCGGCGGCGAGGTTCACGCGCCGGCGCTGGCCGCCCGAGAGGACCTTCTGCTCGGCGCTGCCGATGCGTGAGTCGCGCTGCTCCCAGAGGCCGACCTCCTTCAGGGTCGCGTCGATCGTCTCCTCGATGTGCTTGCTCGAGGTGCCCGACGGAAGGCGCAGCTTGCACGCGTAGCGCAGGGCCTCTTTGACCGTGAGCTGCGGGTGGACGATGTCGTCCTGCGGCACGTAGCCGACGTTCGTGCGGAACGACTCGTACTGCTGGAAGAGCGGCTTCCCGTTCAGGAGGACGCCGCCCTCGGTCGGCTTCACGAGGCCGAGCACGCTCATCAGGAGCGTGGTCTTGCCGGCGCCGGACGGGCCGAGCATGCCGATGAGCTCGCCCGGGAAGATCGAGAGGTTGACGTTGTCGAGCAGCTTCAGCGGCCGGCCGGTGCCGCGCTGCTTCACGGTGAGCGAGATGCGGATGAGGTCGAGGCGCACCTTCGCGCGCTGCGCGCCCTCGATGCCGCGCGCGCCGAGGAGCAGCGTGACGGCGCCGATCGTCACACGATCGCCGGGGCCGGCGATCGCCGTCGAGACGCGCGCGCCGTTCAGGAAGGTGCCGTTGGTCGATCCGAGATCGCGGATCTGGAACTTGCCGTCGGCCTGCTTCGAGACCTGCGCGTGGCGGCCCGAGACCGACGCGTGGGGCAGCACGAGGTCGTTGCCCGGCGCGCGGCCGATCGTGATGACCGGCTTGTCGAGGTTGAGGCCCTGCACGGCGGCCTCGGCCATCGCCATCACGCTGCCCTGCCCGCTCGCCGTCTCGATGAGGCGCGCGAGGAGCTGGAGCGGCAGCGCGAAGCTGCCGAGCAGGAGCGTGCCGGTGGGCTGCGCGGTGGCCTGCTGGACGCGGAAGCTCGCGTTGTCGATGTAGGTGCCGGTCGGGCCGCCGAGGTCCTGGACCTGGTAGAAGCCGTTGGGCAGCTCGGCGAGCTGGCAGTGGCGCGGCGCGACCTGCGGATCGTGGATGACGACGTCGCAGGCGTTGGGATCGCTGCCGATCACGAAGGGCGCGCCCTTCTGCTGCGGCGCGCGCTTGACCGCGACGATCAGCGCGGCGATCCGCGGGTCGCTCATGCGGAGCGGCGCCGACCCGAGGTAGATGTCGTCCTGCAGCGTCACCACGCGCTGCTGGATCCGCTCACCCCGCAGGTAGGTGCCGTTCGTCGAGCCGAGGTCGGTGACGAGGAGGCCGCCCTGCGGGTTGCGCCCGATCTTCGCGTGGCGCGCGGAGACGACCGGGTTCTCGAAGACGATCGCGTTCGAGGGATCGCGGCCGACCGAGATCTCCCCGGGGCCGGCCACCGCATGACCCGGCGAGCTCTGGGCCATGTTCCCGGGGCTCGAGAGGCCGGCCTGGCTGAGCCCCGCCTGGCTGAACGCGCGCATCGCGTCCTCCGAGCTCATCGCCATCGTGCTCTTCGGCACCGCGCTCCCCGGCGCAGCGCCCCCGCCGGGGTGGCTGCCCTGCTGAGGCGGGTAGCCGGGGTGGCTGCCCTGCTGCGGCGGGTAGCCGGGGTGGCTCCCTTGCTGGGGCGGGTAGCCGGGGTGGCTCCCCTGCTGCGGCGGATAGCCCGGGTGGCTCGCTTGCTGCGGCGGGTACCCCTGCTGGCCCCCGAGCTGGAAGCCGCAGTTGTAACAGGCGCCCGCCGCCGGCGGGTTCGGGGTCTGGCAGCGCGGACAGTTCTTTGCGTTCACGGCAGCGGGAGAATACCGAAGGCGGTCTGCCAAGAGAACGAAGATCGCATCGGCAGAGCGCGGAGGCCCGCGCGCCGCGGAGCGAACAATCGTTCGAACGATCGCGGAAGCTATCGCCTCGGGCTGGCCCCTCGTGTAGCCTGCGCGGGATGGGCGAGGATGCTCCGGGCTCCGGCCGAAAGGACCGATACAACACGCACCGCGGGTACGGTCCCGCGCGGCCCTCGGG
>JAEZBP010000407.1 GCA_023427125.1 Pseudomonadota bacterium
CGTCCATCCTCGAGCCGGACGCCGGCCACGCGCTCGTTCTCGAGCAGCACGCGCTCGGCCTCCGCGCGCACCACCACCGCGCCCCCTCTCGCGACGAGCGCCCGCGCGAGCTCGCGCGCGATGCGCCCGCCCCCGCCCACCGGATAGTACGCGCCGGCCAGGTAGTGCGCCGTCGCGCTGGCGTGCGCGGCGAAGCTGCTGCGCGAGGGCACCACGCCGTAGTTGCCGAAGTGCGCGGTCACCAGCGCGGCGAGGCGCGGCGAGAGCCCGAGCCGGTCGAGGAAGTCCGACGTGGTGACGTCCGCCCACCGATAGAAGGGCGCGCGGCTGACGTCGAGGCCGGCCGCGCGCGTGAGCAAGAAGCCCGGCGCCTCGCGCGCGCATGCGCGCAGCTCGGCGAGGTAGCGATCGATCGCGTCCCCTTCACGCGGCGCATAGCCGGCGAACGCGGCGCGCAGCGCCTCGATGCCGGTGCTCGCGCCGACCTCGCCGTCGGCGAGCCGGAAGCGATCGTAGGGATCGAGCAAGCGGCTCCAGGCGAGCCGGCGATCGGTGAGGACGTCGAAGAGGCGCCGCATCGGCGCGCGCTCGGCGCCGCAGTCGCCGACGTAGTGCACGCCGACGTCGAAGACGTGGCCCCGCCGCTTGAACGCCTGCGCGAGCCCGCCCGGCTGGTAGTGCCGCTCGAGCACCACGACGCGCAGCCCGCCCAGCTTGGCGAGGAGCGCCGCCGCGGTGAGCCCGCCGATGCCGGCGCCGATCACGATCGCGTCCCACGGGCCGTCGAGGATCCGCGCCGCGCGGACACGCGACACGACCAGGGTGTCGTGCTCGACCATCTCGAATCACAGACTGTCGCAGAATCACGGCGCGCGGGGAAACGCCGAGCGGAGCCTTTCCCCGGTGCCGTCCACGCCGCAGCGCAGGCCTGCCAGGCATCCGCTCAAGAGCACGCGCCAGGGACCCTCGGGCGTGGGCGTGCGCAGCGCCGCGCTCCGGGTGATGGGCGAGGAGCATCGAGCGAGACTCTAGCCGCTCCTCCCTCTCGGACGAAGATCGCTACTCGGCCGGCTCGGCGGGCGCGAAGAACCACCGCTCGACGCCGCGGCCGAAGGGCTCGCCCGGGATGCTCCAGCCGCGGAGCGCGGGATCGACGAGCAGGCGCTCGTCGGCGAAGACGAGCGGGATGCTCGGCAGCTCTCGCGACCATCGGACGAGGAGCGCGTCGCGCAGCTGCGCGCGGCGCTCGGGATAGAGCGCGCGCGCCTCACGCTCGATCAGGTCGTGCACCGCGTGGGTGTAGACGGCGTTGCGCGCCCTGGTGTCGATGCGCCCATCGGACGACGGGAGCTGCCACCAGCGGCGCGCGTCCGCGTCCTCGTCGGCGCGCACCGTGTGGAGCAGCAACCCGCGCTGAGAGCGCTCGCGCCAGACCGCCCAGGTGCTCGGCACCGCCTCGAGCTCGACCTCGAGCCCGACCGCGCGCAGGTCCTCCACGACCCGCGCCACGAGCTCGTCCGGCGCGCTCTCCGCGTGCGTGAGCACGATCGAGTGAGCCGGCGTAGCCGGCGCGCCTTCCGCGCTCGGCGCGGTCCCGAAGAGCGCGCGCGCGATCGCGGGATCGTACGACCAGATCGCCGCGCGCTCCGGCGTGCCGCCGACGTTGGGCACGTGCGCGACACGCGCTCCTTCACCGTAGGCCTCGACGGCGAGCCGCTCGCGATCGATCGCCTGCGCGATCGCGCGGCGCACCTCGACGCGCCCGAGCAGCGGATGATCGAGGTTCGGAACCAGCAGCACGATCGACGACGAGGGCCGCTGCTCGAGCGAGCCCGGCCGCGCCTCCGCCGCCGCGTGGAGGTGCTCGACCTCGATGCCGTTGGGCTCCGTCGCGTCGACCTCGCCGGCCGCGAACGCGCGCGCGAGCGCCGCGCCATCGGCGTAGCGGATCACCTCGACGCGACGGATGTTCGGCGGCGCGCCGACGAAGTGGGGGTTGGCCTCGCCCACCACCCGATCGTCGTCGTGCGAGACGATCCGATAGGGCCCGATGCCCGGCCCGCCGCTCGTCGCCAGCCGCCGCGCGGCGTCGTAGCCCTCCTCGCGCAGCGTCTCGGCGACGACGTGCGAGGGCCAGAGCCGCGGCGCATCCGTCGCGCGCGCCAGCCGCTCGGACCAGCGAAGGACGAGCGTCCGATCGTCGGGCGTCGTCCGTCGCGCGATGGCGTCGTCGGGGCTCGCCTCGAGCGGGAGCACGAGATCCTGCACCGTCACCGGCGTGCCGTCGGACCACTTGGCGTCCTCACGGATCCGCCAGGTCACGTCGATCCCTCCGCCGGCCAGGAAGCGCAGCGCGTCGTTGCCGACGTTGGGCACGCGCTCGACGAGCACGCCGAGCGGGCCGCGCTCGGGGTCCTCCAGCACGATCGGCCAGTAGGAGCCGCGGCCCGCGGCCGTCCCGCCCACGCGCAGCGCGCTCGTCATGCCGATCCGCAGCGTGTCGCGCGCCGACGGCGTGCGCGGCAGCTCGGGGATCGGATCGGGCGGGACCACGGCGGCCGGCGCGGGGCGCGGCAGGAAGGCGAAGACCACCGAGAGCGCGACCACGGGGAGCAGGGGCCGGAGGATCCGATCGATCAGGAGCGCCTTGCTCGTGAGCCCGCGCTTCACCAGGTACTGCGCGATCACCGTGGTCAGCACGCAGGTGACCGAGATGAAGTACACGGCCATGAACACGACGTCGGCCAGCGTGAGGTAGCTGACCTCCGGCAGCAGGTTCGAGACGCTGAACTGGAACGCGAAGCACGCGACGAGCCCCGTCACGCTCATCGTGATGCGCGGCTGCGTGAGCTCGGGGTGCATGAAGAGCGAGAGCAGGACGATCGACGCGACGATCGCGAGCGGCAGGAAGAGCTTCAGCCCGACCGGCCGCGCGGGCCGCGAGATCATCACCTCGAGGCTGACGCGCGACATGCGGGCCGAGCGCCCCTCGCGCGCGATGTGCCCGAGGTCGGACGGGAACGCGACCATCGACGCGCGCGGGTGGAACTCGGGCCGATAGAACCAATCCGTGATGCTGAAGCGCTCCGCCATCCCGCTCGCCGCGAGGTCCGGCGCCAAGACGCCGTGCTGCTCGGGGAGCTCGAGCACGATGGCCAGCGTCTGATCGTCGAAGGGGAAGCTCTCGAGCGGGAACTCGCCGCGGAGCGTGCCGCGCATGCGCCAGCGCGCCGTGTGCCAAGAGCCGTCCGAGTCGCGCCCGAGCGGCACGCGATCGACGTCCACCGCGTTCGCGAGGTGCACCAGCTCCGGATCGAAGCCGTCGCCGCGCCACTTGACCCAGACGTCGGTGTCGACGTCGAAGACGCCGTTCTTCTGATCGAAGCTCGTGACGTCGTGCAGGTAGACGCCGACCCAGACGCGCCGCGGCTCGGTGCGCTGCCGCTGGGCGATCGCGGAGCCGGAGCCGAAAAGGACGAGAGCGGCGATCGCGAGCGCGAGGGTTCGTCGGAGCATCTGCGCGGCGACCTCGAGGCGAGAGGAGACCCCGGGAAGGTCGCGATCGTCAAGCTCGGCGGCGCTTCGGCACCGGTGCGCTCAGCCCCTCGGCGAGCAGATCGAAGACGACCCGGATGCGGCGGCTGGTGCGCAGCTCACGGTGGGTCGCGAGCCAGACCGGGATCGGGAGCGGCGGCAGGTCCGGCAGCACGCGCCGCACCCGGGGCTCGGCGTCGCCCACCTCGTCCATCACGATGCAGATCCCCGCGCCCTGCTTGCAGAGCTCCCACTGCACGAGGTGGTTGTCGGTGATGACGGGGAAGTTCTTCGGCGTCAGCGCGATGCCGAGCGCGCGCAGGCCGGTGATCATGACCTCGGAGCGATCGAAGCCGAAGAAGTCGGCGCGAGACAGCTCGGCGGGCGAGCTCGGGTCGCCGAGCGCGGCGAGGTACCCCGGTGTGGCGTAGAGTCGCGCGCTCCGATCGGCGACCTTCTTCGCGACCAGCTCCGGCTGCGACGGCGTGAAGTTGCGGACCGCGATGTCGGCCTCGCGGCGCCGCAGATCGCGCGCGCTGTTCGAGGCCACGATCTCGAGCTCGATCCCCGGGTGCGCTCGGCGCAGCCGCGCGAGGATCGGCGGCAGGATGTACGTGGAGATCAGCTCGCTCGCGGTGATGCAGACCGTTCCCTCGATCGAGAGCGACTGCCCCGTGGCGCTCAGCGAGACGCGGGTCGCCGCGTCGTTCATCGCGCGCACGTGCTCGACGAGATCGAGGCCCGCCGACGTGAGCTCGAGCGCGCTCCCGATCCGCTCGAAGAGCGTCACGCCGAGCTCCGCCTCGAGCGCCGCGACCTGCCTGCCGATGGTCGGCTGCGCGGTCTCGAGCGCCCGGCCCGCCGCCGAGAACGACCCCTCCTCGGCCGCGACCAAGAACGCGCGGGCGTGGTTCCAGTTGAAGCGTGTCGCCCGCCAGTCCATGCAAGAACGCATAGCACGACTGCAACAACAGCGACTTCCGGTTCAGCATCGCATGGATACGATGGCTCTCGAAAGCAACGAGGAGATTCGAAGCCATGCCGAAGAGCCCGACGAGCCAGCCCGCCCGCGCCGCACGCGTCTGCATCGTCGGCGCCTCCGGCAAGCTCGGCCAGTACATGGTCCAGCACGCGCTCGATCGCGGCTACGAGGTCGTCGGCGTCTGCCGTGCGAAGAGCGTGAAGAAGCTCGAGCGCTTCGGCGATCGCATCACGGTGATCCCCGGCCGCACCGACGATCGCGACGTCATCCGGCGCGCGGTCGCCGGCTGCGACGGAGTGCTGACGGTCCTCGTGCCGTGGGGTGTCTCCCAATACTCGTCGGGCAC
>JAEZBP010000566.1 GCA_023427125.1 Pseudomonadota bacterium
CGAGCGCGGGCGCGCCGGCGCTGGTCGGGATCGCGTCCCAGAGGGCCGGCGGCGTCGACTTGCGGGCGGCCTGCTCGAGCTCGAACGCGGAGGCGGCGCGGGTCACCGGCTCGAGCGGATCCTCGTCACCTTGGGCGAGCGGGCGAGCGCCGGCGGAGGTCGGCTGCTCGTCCACGTCGTCCCAGAGCGGCAGCGCGGGCGGCGCGAAGGCGGGCTGCTGCGGGCGCTGCTGGCGCGCCTCGCTGGCGAGCTCTTCCCGGCGCGCCTGCGCGGGGAGGTCGACCATCGACACCTTCTTCAGCGCGACCCGCGCGAGCGGCTTGGCCTGCTCGGGCGCGAGCGCGGCCGCCTGCAGCGCGGCGCCGCGGGCGACCACCAGATCCGGATCGATGTGCCCGAGCGGCTCGCGGCCGAAGTACTCGCGCACCATCTCGCGCACGAGCGGGATGCGCGTCGAGCCGCCGACCAGCACCACGTTGTCGAGCTGGGTCGGCCGGATCCCCGCGACCCGCATCGCGTCCTCGCAGACGTCGAACGCGCGGCCGACCAGCGGCCGGATCAGCGTCTCGAGCGCGATCCGCGTGAAGCCGAACGAGAGATCGAGCGAGGCGCCGCCCTCACCGTACGCCAGCTCCTCGACCCGCAGCTGCACGTCCGCTTCGCCCGAGAGCTGGCACTTGGCCCACTCGGCCGCCGCGCGCACCCGCTCGTAGGCCTGCGGATCGCGCCGCGGATCGAAGCGGTGGTGGTGGAGGAACGCGTCCGCCATCCGGTCGGCGATCAGCACGTCGAAGTCGTCGCCGCCGAGGAAGGTGTCGCCGGCGGTGGCCAGCACCTCGAAGACGTCGCCGGCCAGCTCGAGGATCGTGAGATCGAACGTGCCGCCGCCGAGATCGAAGATCGCGATGCGCTCGCGCGAGCCCTTGCCGTAGCCGTAGGCGAGCGCGGCGGCGGTCGGCTCGTTGAGGATGCGCAGCACGTCGAGCCCGGCCACCCGCCCGGCGGCCTTGGTCGCGCTGCGCTGGAGCTCGTTGAAGTTCGCGGGCACCGTGATCACCGCGCGGGTGCACGGCTCGCCGAGGCTCGCCTCCGCGATGCGCCGCACCTCGCGGAGCACGAACGCGCTGATCTCGGGGAGGGTGTAGGTCTCGCCGCGCGCCCGCACCAAGACCGACTGCCCCGGACCCTCGCAGATCTCGAAGGGGAAGCGCTCCTGGGCGTGCCGCACCTCGGGGCTCCCGAAGGGCCGGCCGATCAGGCGCTTGATCGAGTAGATGGTGTTCTTCGCGTCGAGCAGCCGCCGCTCGCGCGCGGCGTGGCCCACCATCACGTCGCCGGCCGCGTGGAAGCTCACGACCGAGGGGATGAGCGCGCCGCTCTCCCCCGAGAGGACCTGCACCTCCCCTCCGCGCGCAACCGCGACCGCCGAGTTGGTGGTGCCGAGATCGATGCCGAGGACGGGGGACATCGGGGGCCGATGTTAGTGTTCTCGCTCGGAATCCGAAAGCGCCAATTCCAACACGAGACGATCAATCCAGCCGTTCACCGCCTGAGGGAAGGGCCACATCCACCCGTAGGCCGGGCCGGTGAACTGCTTGACGATGTGGGCGTGGAGCGCCGGATCGCGCGCGGCCTCGAGCCCGCGCACCTCGTAGGTCGCCCGCAGGGTCTCGGCGTAGGCCTCCCACTCGAGCCGCGCGCGCCCGTAGGCGAGCCCGAGCGGGAGGATGGGCAGGAGATAGAGGAGGGCGGTGCCGACCCGCCCGTAGCGCCGGAACTGCCGCAGGTGCACGGCCTCGTGGCGGAGGGTGACGTAGCGGCTGACGGCGCTGCGCTCCCTCCACTGCGTCGGGAGGAAGATCGTGCTGCCCATCGTCGTCACGTAGCGCGTCATGTAGTGACGCTGCCCGCCGAGCGTGAGCACGCGCAGCGCGCCGTCGATCAGCTTGGAGAAGGGGTCGCCGGCCTTCACGATCACCCGAAGCCGGGGGAACTCCGCCCGCAGGGCCTCGAGGTACTCCTCGTCGACGTCCATCGACGCCAGCCTAGCGGCCCCGCGCCCTCAGCGCTCAGAGCTCACAACGCCGGAGCTTCATCTGGACGTCGCTCGACCAGTGGGCGGCGAAGGCGCGCACGCAGGTGTCGAGGTAGCGCTCGTAGTCGTCGAAGAGCTGGTCGCCCCAGGTCTCGCGGATGTGGCCCTCGTGGGCGCGCATGCGGCGCAGCCACTCGGCGGTGGTCCGGCCGTAGCACTCGCGCTGGGTCCGCATCTCGACGACCTCCCAGTACGGGCGGATCGCCATGATCAGCTCCTCGAGGCGCGGGTTGAGGCCGCCCGGGAAGATGATGTCGGCCGTGAACGCGAGGTCCTCGAGGTCCTTGCGGGTGCGGGGCACCCGGTCGCGCAGGATGGCCTGGAAGCCGAAGTACGAGCCGGGCTTCACCCAGCTGTGGCACTTGCGGAAGTACTCGCGGTAGAGCTCGACGGCCTTGCCCTCGCGCGCCTGGGCCGGCGAGCAGAGGTGGTCGATCATCTCGATCGACTGGAGGGCGTCGTACTTCTCCTCCGGCGCGAAGTCCTTGTAGTCCTGGAGCATCGCCTTGACGCCGGGGAGCTTGCGCTGCTCGATCCACGCGACCTGGGCGGTCGAGAGCGTGATGCCGTGCGCCCGCTCGACCCCACGGGAGGCCAGGTACTCGAGGTTCGATCCCCAGCCGCAGCCGATGTCGAGCACCAGCTTGCCGGGCGTCATCTCCGCGTAGTCGTAGAGGATCCGGCACTTGTTCTGCTGGGCCTCCTCGAGCGTCTCCTCGCCGGTGAGGTAGCTGGCCGAGGTGTAGTGCATGCCCTCGTCGAGCCAGAGCCGGAAGAACTCGTTCGAGACGCTGTACGACTGGTCGATCTCACTCTGCGTGGAGGTCATGGGGGCGGAGCATGACCCGAACCCGCGGACGATTCCAGGCCTGGACAGCGGCGGCGCGTTTGGTATAGATGCGGCCCTCCCCGGCGCCGTAGCCAAGTGGTAAGGCAGAGGTTTGCAAAACCTCCATTCACCGGTTCGACTCCGGTCGGCGCCTCTCTCCTCGCTCCTCCTGGCCCTGTGGGTCGCTGCGGCAGGCCTCGTGGCAGGCTGCGACGGAGAGCCGCCGCCGCCCGACGCGAGCCTCGACGCGGGCCGCGACGCCGGACGCCGGGACGCGGGCGAGGAGCCGGTGCCGATGTGTGCTCCGGAGTGCGCCAGCGTCGAGACCTGCTGCGAGCTGCTCACGGGCGGCACCACGTGCGCCAACCTGAGGAGCGATCCCGAGCACTGCGGGCTCTGTCAGATCAACTGCGTGACGAGCCACCGGGGGGACGGCTGCAGCGCGAGCCAGTGCACCTGCGGAGACTCGTCCCTCGGCTGCACCGGTAACCGCCGGTCGTGGTGCTGCCCGCCGCGCGCCCCGGGCAGCGAGGGCTACTGCGCCGACCTCGATCGCAGCCCCGCCGACTGCGGCGGCTGCAACGTCGCCTGCGACCTTCGGACGGCGGACCGCTGCACCGGCGGCGAGTGCATCTGCGGCAACGCGCGCACGGCCTGCGCCGGCACGCCGGAGTCGAGGTGCTGCGCGGCGGGCGTGGACGTCGCGTGCGTCGACACCACCTCGAGCGTGATCCACTGCGGCGGGTGCAACGTCATCTGCTCGACCCCGGAGACCTGCGTGAGCGGGACGTGCACCCTCGGCGCCTCATGTCCGGGCGGCTGCGAGGGCGGCGAGATCTGCTGCGAAGGAACGTGCTGCGCGCGGAGCCGCTGCACCGCCGGCGGGTGCGGCGGGGCGTAGCTCGTCGCTCACCCCCACCCATGGCTGCGGCGGGTGCTGCCGCCGTAGACCCAGGAGGAGTGGGTGGGGTGGAACATCTGCTCCCACTCGGCCGCCGCGTCGAGCACCGTGCGATGGAACGTGCTCACCGCCGCGCTCGCGATCGGCAGCGCGCTCAGCGCGCCGGCGAGGCCGAGGTGCGGCAGGCTCGCCACGGGGGAGGGCGCCAGCGCGAGGCGCTCCTCGGGGTCGCCCTCGGAGCCCGCGGCGAGCGCGGCGATGCTCAGGAGCAGCTTGATGGCGAGCGTCATCGTCTCGGCGCCGCCGCCCGCCATCCGGTGCTTCGAGAGCGCCGCGCTCGCGAGGCGCAGATCGTCGAGGATCTCCGGCGGCTCGAGCGCGACCCAGGTGAGCAGCGCCGCGGCGATGGCCATGCCCTCGGCGGCGAAGCGCGCGAGGTACTGCCGCAGCGCCCGCCACCTCTCGACCTGCGCCGCCGGATCGGTCCGCGTGCACGCGAGGAGCACCGTCACCGCCATCCGCTCCATCGGCTCGCTGACGT
>JAEZBP010000431.1 GCA_023427125.1 Pseudomonadota bacterium
GATCGCGCCGCGAGATCGCGCGCGACGCTCTCGAAGGGGCCGGTCGTCGCCGTGCAGGCGGGGACCAGCACGAGGCTCGGCCGCAGATCGTGAGCGAGCCGCGAGAGATCCTGATCGATGAGGTCCATGCAGATGACGACGAGCAGCGAGAAGCGCCGTCCGCTCAGGAGCGTGAGCGTGCGGCCGGCGTGCTGGATGTCCTCGACGATCGTCTCCCCTCGGAGCCGCATCGCGAAGGGCACGAGCTTCGGCTGCTCGGCGCGCGCGTAGTCGCTCGACTCCCGCGCGGCCGCGATGAGCGCCACGTTCTCGCGGGCGCCGCTCGACTCGCGGTGCGCCGAGCCGCAGACCGCCACCCGTATCGAGCGCGCCTCGGACTCGACCCAGCTCGCGAGCGCCTCCAGGCCCGCCTCGTGAAGGCACACCTCCGGCAGCACCACCACATGCGCGTCGGCGGCGTCGGCCTTCGCCACCAGCTCCTGCGCGACCGCGAGGCGGCGCGCCGGATCCCTCGGGCGCACCCCGAAGAAGCGCCGGCCCTCCGGGTGCTCCTCGAGCGGCACCTCGAGCTCCTCGAACGTCCCGGGCAGCACCGCCACCACCGCCGAGCCCGGCGTCAGATCGTCGAGCACCGTCCAGGTCGGCGCCCAGCGCAGGCGCGCCGCGTGCGGCACCGGAGGAGCGAGCCGCCCGTACGCGCGCAGGCTGTCCGGCCGGTTCGCGAGCCTCGCGGGATCGGGCGCGAGATCGGCTCCATAAGCGCGGCGGAACGCGCCCTGCGCGTCGCGGAAGGGAGACGCGTACGCGAGCAGATCGTCGGGCCCGAGCAGCCGCGCGCCGCCCGCAGCGAGGTGATCGAAGAAGCGCGGGCCGAAGGCCTCCTCGAGCGCGAGCGCCAGCTTGTGCGCGACCAGCGCCTCGACCCCCTCCCGCGCTTCCACCGTCGCGCTGGCGATCGCCTCCTCGACCCCGCCGGCCAGCGCCGCGCGCACCTCCAGGGTGAGATCGATCGTCGAGGGCGCCTCGATCAGCAGCGCGACGAAGCGCCGCTGCGCGATGCCGGCGGCGATGATCGCCTCGTCGGTGCTGGAGGCCACGTGGAACGCGTCCTCGTGGGCCCGCGCGAAGACCAGCGCCCGCCGGGTGAGCTCGACCGCATCGCAGGATGCGTCGCGGATCGCGGCCAGGAGCGGGTCGATGGAAGCTTCCCCCGTCGAGGTCATGGCAGCCCACAGTAGACGATGTGCGGCGCGAGCGACTGACGGCGCGCCCGTTCAGATGCCGACGCGTGCGGCGACGCCGGCCGTCCAGGTTCCGGTGGAAGGGAAGTAGTCGAAGTCGGTGATCACACCGAGCACGTAGCTCGAGAGCGCCAACCGGATCCGCAGCGCGGCGTCGGCGTCGCGCGGGCCGAGCTGCGTGAGCACCAGGCCGAGCCCGCCGGCCGAGAGCTCGAAGCGCTGCCCTACCTCGCAGCGCAAGTGCTGTCCGTCGCGTCCGCAGTCGAGCCGGACCGTCACGCCCCGCGCGAGGGCGGTGCCCTCCACGCGCAGCTCACTCGGTGCTCGCGGCTGAGCGCTCGCGAGCCCCGCGGCGGACGCGACGAGGAACGCGAGGACCGACGCGAGGTGCCCGCTCATGGTGCGACGGCACGATACGCGCTCCTACGGATGGAAGGCGAGGCCCACCCCGAGTCGCCCGGCGACGCTCTCCGAGCTCGTCACCGGATCGCTGACGCCGGCGACGTCGAAGCTCGGCCGCGTGAAGGGCAGGAGCAGGTCCGCGCTCACGAGGAGGGACCACTCGCGGAGCAGCCGATAGGACAGCATCGCGCCGAGATCCAGGGAGAGGAGGAGGCCGGCGTCGCGCTCGCGCTCGACGCCCTCGAACGAGGCGAGCATGGCGCTCGCGACCACGCCTCCACAGAGATCGAGCGAGAGCTCTCCGAAGATCGGGCGGACACAGCCATGCGCGCCGGCCGCGATCGGGATCACCCCGATCGTCGCCGCGCTCCCCTGGATCGCGCCCTGCCCCGGCAGCAGCAGGTCCGCGCTGATCAGCAGCGAGCCCCGCCCGAAGAAGAGCTGCAGCGCGATCCGCTCTCCTCCGGTGATCGCCGGCGTGGTCCCGATGTCGGCAAAGACCGTCGCGAGGACGTGGGCGGCGACGCCACCCCTTCGAGCCTCGCCGAGGACCTGCTCGCTGAGCTGCGTCGCCAGCGCGACCAGCTCCTCGCAGCGCTCGCCCTCGCGCACGACGCGCCGGCTCCGGCCACGGATCTCCGTCTCGACCACGAGGCGAAAGCCTCCCTCTTCGCGCAGCTCGAGCCGCGCCTCGACATCGAACGAGGGCGTGGTGGGGCTCACGTCGAACGCCTCCATCGCCCCCTGGAGGCGCTCCCAGAAAGGCACCCAACCGGGGCACGCCTCGACGAGCTCGGGTCGATCCTCGCTCGCTCCCGAGTCGCCCGGCTCCTCCGACGGGCTCGCCTCCGCGCCGCCGCCGTCGCGCTCCTGCGCCGCCGCCATTGCAGGCAGCGACACGATCACCGCGATCAAAACCGACGAGCGATGGCGCATGGCCCCTCCGTACTCTTTCCCCGACTACCGATCGTCGTGCGTCTCCAACCACTCGACATCGGCGAGATCTTGCGCCCGCCCGGCCGCCCGCTTGTTCTGGATCAGCTGCTCCCGCCCGAGCACCGCAGTGGGGACACCTGCGAACTGCGTCAGCATTCGGTCGCGCCACGCCGCCTCGAAGTCCACCCCATCGATCTCGGTCAGGACATCGATGCGGACGGGTGGAACACCCATCTGGAACACGACGCCGGGAGTCGCGAGGTCGTCCTCGGTCAGTCCGTGCAGTGCCGCACCGAAGGAACGCAGCGCTGCGAGGACGCGCCTCGCGTTGTCACGCTCCGGACGGACCCACACGTCCAGATCCTTCGTCGCCCGCACGTGGCCGTGCGCCGCCAGTGCGTGCGCGCCGACGACGACGTACTCAACCCCGTGGGCGTTGAACTCGACCAACAGATCTCTGAAGTCGGGGTTGAACGTCGCCATCCGCGTTCCATTGCAAGCACTGCAGCGTGAGCTCCCAGACAGCGTCGATTCGCTCGGCCGGGGTGAGCTCTCGCCAGCTCGGGTCCTCGACGGCTTCGCCCGGGCGGATCACACGGGCCTCCACGATCCGGCGCACCATACACCCACGGTAGCACGCCGCCCCAGGGACCGAGCGGCCCCGGCGCCGCCGTCGCTGGGTGGTAGGGCAGACGCGCTCACGGCCCTCAGGTCTCGCATCGTCCCCCCCAGCGGAACAGTCCGTTCGCGTGCGCGGGGGTACCCGCGGCGCGAGACCGTCGGCAGGTTGGACGAAACCGCTGACCGACAGGAGTCGCTCCTATGGACCTCTTCTCTCCCTCTCGCCTCGGCCGCCTCGAGCTCCCGACCCGCGTCGTCATGGCGCCGATGACCCGCAGCCGCGCGATCGGCGGCGTCGCCAACGAGCTGATGCGCGAGTACTAC
>JAEZBP010000460.1 GCA_023427125.1 Pseudomonadota bacterium
GGGAGAGGCCGCGTCGGGGCCTGCATCAGCGCCGGCGTCGGGGGTGATGGATCCGCCGCCGCATCCGGCGGCGACGACGATGCAAGACAGCCAAAGCAAGCGGGTCATGGGGCTCCTGGGAAGCAAGGCCTCCAGCGTCACTCCGTTCGGCTCGCCGAGCAACAGAGGATCAGAACGGCGCGCGGACGCCGACCTGAGCGAGGACGCCGTTGCCGAAGCCGCTGGTCTGGAACCAGTAGTTGAAGCTCAGGTCGAGCCACGCGCGCTCGAGGAACGAGAGCGGTGTCTGACCGAGGAAGTCGAGCCCGAGGCGGAGCTGCGCGCCGACCATGTGGCTCGAGAAGCGGGTCATCTTCTGGTCGGCGGTGACGAAGAGCTCGCCGCCCTCGTAGCTCGGGGCGTAGAAGTACGACTCGGTCTGGTCGTAGTAGCGCCAGCGCAGGCGCACGAGCGCGGAGCGGCCGATCATCTGATAGACGCGCACCTCCGGGGTGATCGCGCCGATGCCCCAGTCGTCGAGGTAGGCGCGATAGCCGAGGTGGAGGGCGGTCGACGTCTCCGGGATGAAGTACGCGAGGCGGCCGTAGAGCGTGTGCCGCGTGCGGGCGCCGGGGTGGAGCTCGGGCTGCGGGGTGCCCTCGAGGCTCGCGCGCCGGTAGGGGTTCTGGAGGAAGCCCCAGTTGTGCACGAGCTGATAGCTCGTGACCAAGGTCGCGACCCGCGAGAGGACTTGGTTCCAGGTGAGCACCGCGGTGAACGCCTCGAGCTGTCCCTGGCGGCCGCGGTCGCTCAGGTCCCGCCCGCCGCCGGTCCGCGGCGCGGTGCTCCCCTGCAGGACCATGCCGACGTCGTCGTGCACGTAGGTGGTCGACGCGCTGAGGATCGTCGAGCGCTGGTTAAGCGAGAGCGCCGCGTAGGCGGTGATCGCCGTCGCGAAGTAGTCGGGCTCGTGGCTCAAGCGGCCGTCCGCGCCGAGGCGGAGCTGCATGTCGCCGAGATCGAATTCGCGGCTCATCCCGAGGTGCCCCTGGTTGCGCACTTCGGTGAAGCGGATGTCCTCCTGCACGCCGGCGGCGATGCTCGCGCTCGTGATCGCGTCGAGCAGGTAGCCCGCGTCGATGCGGACGCCCTCGGGCGAGTCGAGGCGCGCGCGCACCTCCGGGGCCACGACGCGAGTCGAGGTCTCCCAGTAGTAATTGCCGCGGAGCTCCACGGCCCCCGTCCAGGTGCCGGTGGTCTCGTCGGCGCGCGCGATCGACGCGACGAAGAGGAGTGTGGCGATCGGGAGCGCGGCGAGGCGGGCGGACGGGCGCGGCATCGATCGCATCCGCTCAGTTGCAGCCGCAGCCGCCGCCGGTGCTGCCGTGTCCGCCCGTCGCGCCCTCGCGCGAGTCGAAGACGTGCGAGGAGAACTCGCCCTCGCCCTCCTCGAGCTCGGCGTTCATCGCGGGGCTCGCGAGGTACTCGCGCTCGTAGGGGGCGACGCTCACGCACCCGCTCGAGAGGGCGAGGAGCAACGACGACACGAGGACACGGCGCATATCCGCGCGGAGCCTACCGCCGATCGGCGGGTCCGTCACCAGCGCTCATAGAGGCTCGGGGGACGCGACGTAGGCCGCAGCGGCGTCGCGGAACTGGTCGCCGTCGGTCGTCACGTAGGTCTGCCTGCCCGCGCCGGTGCCGAAGACCATGCCGAAGCCGCCGGCGGCGACCGCCTCGTCCGGGTGCCCGAAGAAGTAGCGCACGCGGTTGTCGCGCCAGCGCCCGTCGCTCCCGCCGCCGGGGCCGCCGCACGTGTCGGACGGAACCCCGAAGGGCATCTGCCACCAGAGCGCCGGAAGGCCCAGCGTGGTCGTGATCGCCGAGACCCAGCGGAAGTGCTGAGCGAAATTCGGAAACGTCGCGTTCGACTCGTCCCAGTAGACGACCCCGCGCGAGCCGCCGGTGATCGAGCACATCCCGGCCATGCCGCCGCTCGTCTCCCAGAAGCCCGCGTCGCGATCGAGGGTCTCGATCACCACGAAGTCGGTCGACGAGGCCCCCATCGCGTTCAGGAACTCGCCGATCGCGCGGCCCGAGCCCTCGACGTCCGCGTCCGGATCCGTCACGTCGTACCAAGCGCCCCAGGACGATGCCTGCACCGCGATGCGCACCTCCGGCGCGAGCGCGTCGCGCATCGCGCGCAAGCACGGGAGCAGGCTCGAGGCGACCTCCGGTAGCGCCATGCACTCGGGCACGCTCGCGTGACGGATGCGCGCCGGATACGCGTCCGGCGTCGTCCCCATGTCGTCCATGCGCACGTGCAGGTAGCCCATCAGGTCGGGCTCGAAGTGCGCGAGCGCGGGATCGCCCACCTGACCGAGCAGCTCGAACATCCGCCGCACGTCCTCCAGGTACGTTCGCATCCGCGCCGCCTCGCCGAGCGAGTCGCGCCCCGTCTCGTAGTCGAGCGCGAGCACGTAGTAGCTGAACATCATCGCGGTCCCGTGCCGCGCCGCCGCCTCGGCGTGGATGGTCACGAACGACCCGTCCACGTTCCACGTCGGCCACCCGCCCTCCGTCGAGAGGCCGACCAGGTACGTGTAGTGGAGATCGAGCTGGGGCCCGAGGACGAACGCCCCCGCACGATCCGGATCGTAGGTGGGCGCGCCGTCGAGATCGTTGCCCATGCCGACGAGGAAGCGCTCGGCGCCCGAGAGGTGGCGGGCCAGCGCACGAGCGCGATCGCGCACCGAAGCCGGCCCGCCGTCCGGACGCGAGGCGTCCTCGCGCACCATGGGCGCGTCGGCCGTCCTCGCGTCGACCGGCGCGGCGTCGATCCGCGCGGCGTCGATCCTCGGG
>JAEZBP010000574.1 GCA_023427125.1 Pseudomonadota bacterium
GCGCGCAGCGCGCCGGCGTCGGGCACCACGAGCTCGGCCGCGTTCGACGGAGTCGCCGCGCGCACGTCCGCGACCAGGTCGGCTATCGTCTCGTCGATCTCGTGGCCGACCCCGCTGACCACCGGCACCGGGCAGGCGGCGATCGCCCGCGCCACCCGCTCGTCGTTGAACGCCGAGAGATCCTCGGTGGCGCCGCCGCCGCGCGTGACGATCACGACCTCGAGCCCGGGCAGCCTGCAGATGCGCTTGATCGCCTTCACGATCGAGAGCGGCGCCTCGGCGCCCTGCACCTGGCAGTGCGAGAGCACGAGCCGCACCGGCGCGCGCCCCGACGCGACCCGGATGACGTCGTGCATCGCCGCGCCCTCCTTGCTCGTCACGAGCCCGACCACGAGCGGGAAGCGCGGCAGCCTGCGCTTCTTCTCGAGCGCGAAGAGCCCCTCGGCCGCGAGCTTCTTCTTCAGCTTGGCCAGCTCGGCGCGCCGGTCGCCCTCGCCGGCCGCGACCGCGACGCGCGCCAGCACCTGAAACGTCCCGCGCGGCTCGAAGAGCGAGAGCACGCCGAGCACCCGCACCCGCTCGCCGTTCTCCATCTTCGCGCGGGCGAAGCGCGCGTCGCCGCGGAACATCACGCCGCGCAGCTGCGCCTGCTCGGCGCCGTCGTTGAGCGTGAAGTAGAGGTGGCCCGAGGCGGCGCGCGAGACGTCCGAGAGCTCGCCCTCGACCCACACCTCGCCCCAGCTCTCGACCTTGAGCCGCACGCGCCGGCTGAGCTCGGCCACCCGGTAGATCCGCGCCGGCTCCTTGCGCTGCATCGCGGCGAAGGTATCAGCTATTGCGCGCGTGCTCGACGGCCCGCACGAGCTCCTCGCTGCGGAAGGGCTTGGCCAAGAAGACGCTGCGCGTGTCGAGCGGGACGCCGCCCTCGGCCTCGCGGCCGGACATGAGCACGACGCCGAGCTCGGGCCGCGCCTCGCGCGCCGACCTCGCGAGCTCGGGTCCGCTCGTCCCCGGCATCTCCACGTCGGTGACCAGCACGTCCCAGCCCGGCGTGCGCGCGCACTCGAGCGCCTCGGGGCCGGGCTCCAGCGCGCGCGCCTCGTAGCCGGCGTCCGAGAGGATCGCCGCCAGGAGGCGCCGGATCTCCGCGTCGTCGTCGACCACGAGCACGCGGCCGGCGCGCGGGATCACCTCGCCGGCCAGCGGTTCGGAGGGCAGCGCGGGCTCGTCGCCGGCGCTCGGGAAGCGGATCGAGAAGCAGCTCCCGCGGTGAGGCTCGGTCTCGACCGTCAGCGCCCAGCCGTGCTGGGTGGCCACGCCGTGCACGGTGGCGAGGCCGAGGCCGGTCCCGCGGCCGCCCTCCTTGGTCGTGAAGAAGGGCTCGAAGATCCGCGCGCGCGTCGCGTCGTCCATGCCGGTGCCCTCGTCCTTCACCGCGAGGCAGACGGAGTCCCCCTCACGGCGCACCCCGACCCGCACGCGGCCGCCCTCCGGCATCGCGTCGCGCGCGTTGGTCACGAGGTTCACGAGGACCTGCTCGAGCTGCCCGCGGTCGGCCGAGATCACGTGCGCGCCCGGCGCGAGATCGAGCTCGAGCCGTACGTGATCGCCGAGCAGGCGCCCCACCCACTCGGAGAACGCGCGCACGACCTCCGCGAGATCGATCGGTCGCGGCACGGCCGACTGGCGCCGGCCGAACGCGAGGAGCTGTCGGGTCAGCTCCGCGCCGCGCGCCGAGGCCTCGAGCGCGATGTCGAGGTTCTGGGCGCGCTCCTCCGGGTCGCCGGGGCGCATCGCGAGCTCGGCCGCGCCCGAGATCACCTGGAGCAGGTTGTTGAAGTCGTGCGCCACGCCGCCGGCGAGCCGGCCGAGGGCCTCGAGGCGCCGCCGCTGCTCGAGCTCGGCCTCGAGCCGCGTCTCCTGCGTCACGTCGCGAACGAACACGTCGATGCGATCGAGGTGACCGCCGGTGCGCACCTTCGACAGAGAGACGGAGACGAGCCGCGTCTGTCCGTCCGGGCAGCGCCACGTCTCGACGCCGCGACGCGTGACATCGGAGGAGAACGCGTGCTCTCGCGCGACGAGCGCCTCGAGCTCCATGCCCTCGACCTCGCCCGGCGCGCGGAACCCCAAGAGCTGGGCGAGCGCGAGGTTGGCGGTGAGCACGCGCCCGTGCTCGTCCAGGGTGGCGATGCCGTCGGAGGCGCGCTCGAAGATCGAGCGCAGGCGCGCCTCGCTCGAGTCCGCCTCGGCGCGCGATCGATCGAAGTAGGTCATGACGACGCCGAGCGCCGTGAGGAGACCGAGCAGCGCGCTGAGCGCGAAGCCCCACGACGCCGCGCTCGGCACGTTGGCGAGGAAGGGATAGGAGAGCGCGTGCAGGCCCCAGAGCCCCATCGCGAAGCTCGCGACGCCGCGCCCGAGCCAGGGTCCGCCGGCCGCCCAGAGCATCCGCGCGACGACGAGCCGCATGCCCGCGGCGAAGAGCGAGACCGGCAGATGCCAGACGATGAAGCTCGGTCCCCAGGCGAACACGATCGCCTGCCACGCGACGAGCGCGACGACGAGCCCCCGCAGGGCCCAGCTCGGACGGCGCCGCGCGAGGCGGAACGATCCCTCGACCAGCGTCAGCACCGCGGCGGCGAAGGCGATCCCGCCTGCGAAGAACGTGACGACGTTCACCGGCGCGAGCGACATGAAGTGCCGCGTGGCCTCGAGCATCCACGCGAGCGCGAAGAAGCTCAGCCCCGGGCTTCGCTCGCGGACGTGCAGGACCCCGAAGACGCCCGCCATGAGGAGGTTGGCGAACGCGACAGAGACCACGGCGGAGACCGGGAGCTCGAACACCGGCACACCATAACCGGAACCGGGGATCGGCCGGAGTGACGGACGCCAAGATGTTGCTATCGCGCCGGGCGCCCACCGAGCGTGAGCAAGAACGTGCTGTCCTCGTCCGCCTCCACGGTGTGAGGGAGGCCCCGCTCGAGCACCAGCAGAGCGCCGGCCGACAGCGCGGCGACGCGCTCGGGCAAGCGCAGGCGCATGCGCCCCACCAAGGCCTGGACGGAGGTCGTGTCGTCGGCCTTGTGCTCCTTGATGACGCTGCCCGCGCGCATCACGACGAGCACGATGCGCAGATCGGGCTCGCGCACGATGGTCCGCGCCGTGTGGCCCGTGTGCCGGTAGGCGTCGCTCTCGCGCATATCGCGCGCGATGGCGGCGAGATCGAAGCAGGCGCCTCGCTCGGGGGTGATCGGTTCCGTCATGTGATCTGCTCTGGCTGTGGAAGGGTGGTCGTCGCCATCC
>JAEZBP010000625.1 GCA_023427125.1 Pseudomonadota bacterium
GGCGCGGCGCCGCCGCGACCACGCTCGGGCGGCTGTGCCGCACGCTCGGGCTCAGGAGATCCTCGTCGATGATCCGGTCGTCGCCCGAGAGCACCCAGACGCGCTCCATCTCGTTCTCGAGCTCGCGCACGTTGCCCGGCCAGTCGTGGGCGGTGAGCTGCGCGAGCGTGCGGGCGGTGAGCACCTTCTTGCGGCCGTCGCGCTTGCCGAGCCGCTCGAGGAAGTGCTCGATGAGGAGCGGGATGTCGGCCTTGCGGTCGCGGAGCGCCGGCACCTTCAGGCTGACCACGTGGAGGCGGTAGTAGAGGTCCTCGCGGAACGTGCCCGCCTTGACCATCTGCGCGAGCTCGCGGTTGGTCGCGGCGATGATGCGCACGTCGACCTTCTTGGTCTCGGTGCCGCCGACCGGCATGAACATGCCCTCCTGGAGCACGCGCAGGAGCTTCACCTGGAGGGCGGGCGACATGTCGCCGACCTCGTCCATGAAGAAGGTGCCGCCGTCCGCGACGGAGAAGAGGCCGGGCTTGTCGGCGACCGCGCCGGTGAACGAGCCGCGCCGGTGGCCGAAGAGCTCGCTCTCGAGGAGGTTGTCGTTGAAGGCGCTGCAGTTGGTCGCGACGAACGCCTTGTTGGCGCGGCGCGACTGCGCGTGGAGGGCCCGCGCGACCAGCTCCTTGCCGGTGCCGTTGTCGCCCAGGACCAGGACGGTGGCGTCGCTGCTCTTGATGCGCTCGAGCATCCGGAAGAGGGCTCGCATCGAGTCGGCCTGGCCGACGATCCCGGCGTAGCCGGTCACGCTCGGCTCGTCGTCCTCCTTCGCGTCTCGGGCGAGCGTCCCTTCGATCTCGCCGGCCGCGAGCGCGATCGCCCGCTCGGCCAGCCGCTCGGCGTCCTCTCCATCCACCTCGACGGTGAGCTTGTGCCCCCCCCTCAGCTCACGCGCGAGGCGTGCATGCTCGAGCGCAGGGTCGAGCGGCAGCGGGTGAATTTCGGTGCTCATCGCGTCGAGCCGGCATATCACGTCGGACGCGCGCGCTTCAACGCTTTGCGCGCCCTTGAGCCTCGTCGCCACGCAAGCGTCGCGCGACGCTACGCTCTTCCACATGCGTCGCGCGCTCGCCTCGGGGCTCCTTCCTCGCCGGATGCGCCAGCGGCCCCATGGGGCATTGCGGCCGAGCGTGCCGGCGCGCCCGCTGAGATCACCGGGGGCGAGGAAACGAGGATGATGCGCGGTCTCCCCAGCCTCCTTGCGGGAGGGGGCGGGGGAGGGCTGGACGAAGCGCCGCAACGGCAAAATGCCCGGTAGCCTGGTCCCTCCAGAGGATCCTTACCCATTCTGAACCGCAAAGAGCGCAGAGGGGCCCCGGCGATCAGGGCGACGCCCACGCGGCGAGGAGCGCGGCGGGGGACAGCACAGAGAGGCCGAGCTCGCTCGGGAAGTGCTTGGCGTTGCCGGTGACGAGCGCGTGGGCGCCTCCTGCGCGCGCGACCTCGACGAACGCCCGATCGTCGGGGTCGATCATCGGGTCCTCGCTCCCGACGATGCCGCTGACGCGCTCGCACGAGGAGAGCAGCGTGCTCAGCACGGCGTCGCGGCGGGCCGCGGGGATGGAGGCGAACTTCGGCCGGGCGAGGACCGCGCGGTACTCGCGCTCGATGCGCTCGTCGAGCAGCACGACAGCGCCTCGCTCGACGAGAGCGGTGAGCGCGCGATCGGGGGTGCGCCCCGGGTGCAGCAGCGCGGCGACGATCACGTTGGTGTCGATCACGAGGCGGGTGAGCATCAGAGGATGCGCGCGCGGACGAAGGCCTCGTACGCGTCCTTCATCGGCAGCTCGTCGTCGATGACGAGGGAGCGGCGGAGCGAGCGCACGGGCGCGCCGGTGCGCGGATCTTCGCCCTGGTGCTCGCGCTCCTCCCAGTAGGCGCCCACGCCGCGCTTCTGCCAGCTCGGCAGATCGTTGAACTGGATGCCGTGCTGGAAGAGGAGCTCGTTGCGCTGGGCGACGGAGACGCCGTCGAGCTCCTTGGTCGCGGCGGCGTCGTCGAGGCCCTGGCGGCGGAGCAGCCAGTAGCAGTGGCCGTTGAGGGCGTTGCGGTGCGCGTCCTCGCTGCGCCAGCGGAAGTAGTCGACGACGTCGTCCTCGGTCGGGAGCTGGGAGATGCGGCAGTCGAAGGCCGCCGGCGCGCCGAGGCGCAGCGAGAAGGCCGCGCTGGCCTCGCCCGCGAGGACCGAGAGGTACTTGCGCAGCTTGCGCCCGAACGCGGCCTCGTCGCGGCGGAAGAGGATCGAGATCTCGTCGCTCTGGGTGTAGCCGTAGGTGACGGAGAAGCCGCACGTCATCACGCGCTCGAGCGCCGCGATCATGCAGTCGCGGAAGCGCTCGTCGTAGGGCGCCTCGAAGGCGTGCGTGACGCGGGTGAGCTGCGAGAACGAGCGGCCGTCGATGCGCGCGACCATGTACACGCCGGGCAGGACGCGGTGGTCGTGCGCCGTCTCGAAGATCCGCATCCGTCGATCGAGCTGCTCGAACTTCATCTCGCGCGGGAGATACACGAGGTGCGGGCCCGGCGCACACGAGCGACGAGTGTGTCGAGGTGCCGCAGCCTCGGGCATCCACGGAGCGCGCGGCTACCTCGTCGGTGGTGTGCCGCCCATGAACGGTCTCCGAGCGGACGAGCACGCGCGCGACGACGGGCCGAGGGCGCTCCCGGCCGCTCTGGCGTGGACGCTCTACCCCGGCGTCATGGCCCTCGGCTTGACGATCGGGTGGCTGGGGATCGCGCACGCCTCGCCGCGGATCGTGGCGATCGGGGTGCCGAGCGTGGCGGCCTCACTGGTGATGTTCGGCGCCGAGCGACGCTGGCCCTTCCGAGAGGCCTGGCGGCGCTACGGCTCCGATCTGCGCACCGATCTCGCCCACGCGCTGGTCGCGGGGGTGCTGGTGCCGGGCCTGGTGGACGCGGGGCTCCGGGCGCTGGTCCTCGAGGCCGCGGTGCCGCTCGCGCTCCAGGGCCTGGCCGTGTGGCCCGTGCACCTGCCGCTCGGCGTGCAGCTCGCGCTGGCCTTGGTGGTGAGCGAGCTCTTCCTCTACTGGAGCCATCGCCTGAGCCACGCGGTGCCGTTGCTCTGGCGCTTCCACGCGGTGCACCACTCGAGCGAGCGGCTCTACTTCCTGAACAGCAACCGCTTCCATCCGGTCGACGCGGCGCTGACCACCATCGCGTTCGTCGCGCCGCTCTCGCTGCTCGGCGCCGGGCCCGAGGTGCTCGTGCTCCACACGATCGTCAACGCGATCCACGGCGTCTTCAAGCACGGGAACGTCGCCGTGCGGCTCGGCCCGCTCAACTGGCTCGTCAGCCTCGCCGAGCTGCATCGCTGGCACCACTCGCCCGAGCGCGGCGAGGCGAGCCACAACTACGGAACGAACCTGATCGTGTGGGACGTGATCTTCGGCACGCGCTTCCTGCCCCGCGATCGCGAGCCGCCGGAGGACGTCGGCCTCGGCCCGCCCGGCTACCCGCAGCGCTACCTCGCCCAGCTGCTCGAGCCGCTCACGGGTCGCTCAGGCTGAGCTCGTCACCGGCCACATCGGCAGGCGGCCCGAGAGGGCGTCGAGGACCTCCTCGATCGGCCGGCCGGTGTCGACGACGAGGTGCTCCTCGGCGGAGAGCTCGCTCACCGGCTCCCACTCGCGGAGGAAGTCGTCGAAGATCGCGAGCCGGCCGTCGCTGACGCTCTCTCGGCCCTCGCGCTCGCGCAGCCGCGCCCGGGAGAGCTCGGGATCGCAGCGGCACTCGAGGAAGAGGAACGCGACGTTCCTCCGCGCGGCCAGCGCGCGCGCCTCGGCCCGCATCGCTCGGGTGCGGAACGAGGCGTCGAGGATCACCGAGCGGCCCGAGGCGATCACGGCCTCCGCCGCGCGCCCCACCTCGGCGTAGACCGCCTCGGTGAACGCCGGATCGTACGCCCCGGCGAACGCGCCCTCGTAGAGCTTCTCGGTCGGCCTCGCGCCGAGGAGGTGCTTGCGGATGCGATCGGTGTTGATCGCCGGCGCCCCCATCGCGAGCCCCAGCCGGTCGGCCAGGGTGCTCTTGCCCGACGCGATCACCCCGCCGATCGCCACGACCCGCGGGGCGACCATCGGCCTCTGCTCGGCGGCGAGCGCCAGCCGGAAGTAGCGGCGGGCGTCGTCGCGCGCGCGCTCGCGCAGCGGCAGCGGCGCGTCCTCGTCCACCGCCAAGAGCATCGAGACCTTCCCGCGGACCGTCGCGCGGTAGCTCTCGTAGAAGTCGACGAGCGGGTAGAGGTCGTAGTCGCTCGTCGCCTGCGCGTAGGTCGCGAGCGCGCGCTCCGCGAGATCGAGGCGGCCGTGCCACGCGAGGTCCATCGAGAGGAACGCGAGATCCGCGCACACGTCCGCGTAGCGGAAGCGATCGTTGAACTCGATGCAGTCGATGATCAGCACGCGCTCGCCCTCGAGGTAGACGTGCTCGAGCCGGAGATCGCCGTGCCCGTCACGGATCCGCCCGCGCTCGATGCGCGCGTGGAGCCGGTCCTCGCACCGCTCGAGCAGCTCGTGCTGCCAGCGCTCGAGCTCGCGCGCCTCGTGTGGCGTGAGGAGCGTCTCGAGCACGCCGCGCGTCTCGGCGAAGTTCTCACGCACGTTGACCGCGATGGCCTCGGGCCTGCCGAAGCGGCTGGTCTCGGCGTCGCAGCGCGCTCCGGCATGGAAGCGAGCGATGGGGGCCGCGATGCGAGCCAGATCGGCCACCGTGAGCTCGCCGCGCGCGAGGCGCGCGTCGGCGCGGTCGTGATCGGCGAGGCGGCGCATCCGCACCGCGTAGTCCACGATCTGGCCCTCGCCGCCGATCCGGTGGCGGCCCTCGCGATCGCGGCGGACGGGGACGACGCCGCGGTACACGTCCGGCGCCAGCCGCCGGTTCAGGCGCACCTCGGCCTCACAGGCGGCCTCCCGCGCCGCCAAGGACGCGAAGTCGAGGAAGGGGAGGGTGACGGGCTTCTTGACCTTGTAGACCTCGCCTTGGCCCAAAAACACCCACGAAATGTGGGTCTCGCGGACCTCGTCGGCGCCCGCCGCGAGGTCGCTCCGGAGCGTGCCCATGCGCGTGGAGCTATGCACCGGCGCGCTGCAGCCACTGGGATCTCCGAGGGTGACCGCACGAAAGACTGGAAACTCGACCCAAAAGGGAGCAGTCTCGCCCCCCTGATACCCGCGGCGGGGCTTGTTCGCCGTGCTTCCATTCGGATGGAAGGGGAAAGGACTCCAGAGATGAACCGGCTCACTATCGTTTCGCTTGCTCTCGTCGGGCTCGCCCTCGCGGCCTGTGGCGGCGCCACCGTGACGGCCGAGGTCAGGGCCACGCCCGCGCCCGTGCTCGTCCAGACCACTCAGCCCTCCTGCGTCGAGCAGTGGGTGCACATGCCCATGCTCATCAACTTCCCGACCGGCGGCTCCGAGCTCGACGCCCAGAACCGGGCGATCCTCCAGGAGATGGTCAGCACGGCGCAGGGCCGGACCGACATCCGCCGCGTCCGCGTCGAGGGTCACACCGACACCTGCGGCAACGAGATGAACAACATGCAGCTCTCGAACAACCGCGCGGTCACCGTCGCGAACGAGCTGGTCATGATGGGCGTGCCGCGCGAGATGCTCGAGACCGTCGGCTACGGCTCGACCCAGCCCCGCGCGAACGAGGACTGCGATCGCCGGCAGCGCCAAGAGGAGCTCTCGCAGCAGACCAACCGGCGCGTCGAGTTCAGCCTCAACGTCTGCCGCTGATCGCACGAGCGAACCTACCCCAACGGGATCGACGCCGGGCCGCCGCACGCGAGTGCCGCGGCCCGTTGTCGTTGTGGGTCGGAGGACCTGGTACCGATGCGTGCCGTCGCACGGTATAGAAGGTCGCCGATGCGGCTCGCGGTCTACGTCGCCACGATCTTCGCCAGCGCGTTCCTGCTCTTCGCGGTGCAGCCGATGGCCGGCAAGGCGCTCCTGCCGCGGCTCGGCGGGGTGCCCGGCGCGTGGACGGCCTGCCTGCTCTTCTTCCAGGCGGCGCTGCTCGCGGGGTACGGCTACGTCTGGCTCGGCGCGCGGGCGCTCTCGCCACGCGCCCGGGTGATCGTCCACCTCGCGCTCGTCGCGCTGCCGATCGCGCTGCTCGCCCCCTTCGGCTGGCCGGACGGAGCCTCTTCGCTCTCGCCCGTCGAGTCGCCTGCCCTCTGGGCGCTCGCGTTCCTCGCGCTCAACGTTGGCGCCGCGTTCACGATCCTGAGCGCCACCGGCCCCTTGCTCTCGCACTGGTTCGCGCACGCGCAGGGCGAGCGGCCGTACTTCCTCTACGCGGCGAGCAACGCCGGCAGCCTCGGCGCCCTCCTCGCGTATCCCTTCCTCCTCGAGCCCTGGCTCGATCTCGAGGCCCAGGCGAGCGCGTTCCGCGTCGGGTACGTCGCGGTCGCGGCCGGCATCGCGGCGGCCGCCGTCTTCGTCCTGCGGGGCGCGCGCGCCGAGCGCGAGCTCGGCGAGCGAGCGCCGCGTCCGAGCGGGAGAGACCGGCTGACCTGGGTCGGGCTCGCGTTCGTGCCCGCGCTGCTGCTCACCGGCGCGACCAACTTCATCTCGCTCGAGATGGCGCCGGTGCCGCTCCTCTGGGTGGTGCCGCTCGCGATCTACCTCTTGAGCTTCGTCCTCGCGTTCTCCGATCGCATCCCGGCCCCCTCGCCCTGGCTCGCGCGCGGGGCGTGCCTGGTCGCGGTGGTGCTGGTCTTCGTCTCCAGCACCCACGGCAACGAGCCGCTCTGGCTGCTCGTCTCGCTCCACGTCGCCTTCCTCGGCGCCGGGAGCTGGATCGCGCACCGCCGCTTGGCCGAAGACGCCCCTCACCCCGATCACCTGCCCGAGTTCTTCACGTGGATCGCGCTCGGCGGCGTGCTCGGGACGCTCGTCAGCGCGGTGATCGCGCCGGCCCTCCTTCCGGACTTCTTCGAGTATCCGGCGGCCATCGCGCTCGCCTGCGCCACGCGCGAGGTGGCGGGCGTCGTCCGTGAGGATCGGCCCTGGAAGACCGATGTCCCGCACGTCGTCGCGGTGGGCGCGCTGGTCCTCGCCGGTGTGTGGCTCGGGCCGCGCCTGGGGCTCGACGCGAGCGTGCTGCCCCTCGTGGCGTTCGGGCCCGCGGTCCTCTGGGCCTATCGCTGGATGCCGCTCCGCCGCCGCTACACGCTCTGCCTGCTGGCCATCGTGGCCGCCGGCGCGTTCACCCAGGACGGCGGCACGCGGCGGCTCACCACGCGCTCGTTCTTCGGCGTGCTCCGCGTCGTCGATGCGGTGGAGGCCGGCGCGCCGGAGGAGGGTGAGCGGCACCTCTTGCACGGCACCACGCTCCACGGCAGCCAGCGCCTGGCCGAGCGCGACGCGTGCGTGCCGCAGACCTACCACGTGCACGAGGGGCCGCTCGGCTGGGCGTTCGACGCGCATCGGGCGCGGGGCCGCGAGGGCCGGACGATCGCGATCGGGCTCGGGACGGGGGCGGCGGCGTGCTTCGCGGCGCCGGGCGAGCCCTGGCGCTTCCTCGAGATCAACCCCGACGTGGTCCGGATCGCGCGCGACCCGGCGTGGTTCACCTACCTGCGCGAGAGCCCGAGCGAGCGGATCGAGGTCAGCCTCGGGGACGGCCGCCTCGGGCTCGAGGAGGAGGCGGACGGGAGCGTCGCGATCCTGGTCATGGACGCGTTCAACTCCGACTCGGTGCCGGTCCACCTGCTCACGCGCGAGGCGCTGGCGCTCTACCTCACCAAGCTCGAGCCCGGAGGGTGGGCGCTCCTGCACCTGTCGAACCGGGTGCTGGCGCTCGACCGGGTGCTCGCCGACGTCGTGCAGGCCGAGGGCGTCGCGGCGCGCCTGGCCGAGTCCGACCACGCGACGTGGGCCGCGGTCGCGCGGCGGCCGGAGGATCTCGAGGCGCTCGGGCCGCGCTGGCGCCCGCTCGAGGGCGGCGATCCGCGGCGGGCGTGGACCGATGGCTTCTCGAGCCTCTGGAGCGCGATCCTCCGCTAAATGACCGCGCGCGATCCTGCGACCCCCCCCCACCGGTCGTCGGGCGCCGGCGGGGCGCGCCCCGGG
>JAEZBP010000519.1 GCA_023427125.1 Pseudomonadota bacterium
ACCGATGGCGGGGGCGCAACGAGCAGGGAGCGAGCCTCAGCCCAGGAGCTGCTGGAGCTTGGTCGCGAGCATCGCGTTGCCGCTGACCTTGAGCTTGCCCTGGAAGTAGAGGGCCATCGCCTGCTGCGGGTTGTCGCTGATGGCCTGCCAGTCCTCGGCGCTGAGCGCGAGGGTGCAGTCGGGGGTGCCGACCTCGCCCTCGGTCACGCCGGGGCTCTCGGTCTTCAGGTCGACGGTCCACGTGCCGCCGCCGTCGCCGTTGATTTTGAACAGGAAGATCGCGTTGATCTCCCTGGCGCGGTCAGGATCGGACCCGATCTTCTCGGGGAGGTTCTTGGTGAAATCGGTCTGCGCGTCCGGCATGGCTCTGGGACCTCCTCTGGCTGATCGCGCTGAACGGCGATTCAGACGGAGCGCTTCTAGCTCCCGCCCCCGGCCCCTGTCAACCCGCCGATTGACTCCGCGCGTCGCGCGCTGTACCTCCACGCCCGTAGTCTCCCGGCCCGAAGGAGCGGACGGCGATGGACCTCAAGAAGCTGATCACCGAGAAGGGCATGAAGCTCATGCAGGACCCGCGGGTCATGAAGCTCATGCAGGACGAGCGGGTCATGAAGACCATGATGCAGGCCTTCCAGATGCGGGGGAAGGCGCAGGAGTCCTTCGACCAGTCGGTCGAGAAGGTCGCCAAGCGCCTCGGCCTCGTCACGAAGGCGGAGGTCCGCGACCTCAAGCGCAACATGCGCAAGCTCGAGACGGAGCTGAAGAAGGCCCAGAAGGAAGCCGAGAAGGCCCGCAAGGCCGCCGAGCGGGAGTGAGCGAGCGCTTCGAGCCCGCGGCCGCGGCTGAATCTCTCGGGCTCGCTCGCGTCCGTGGGCCCATGACGCGCTTCGTGTTCGCGCTCACCCTCGCGCTGGCCGTCCCCGGCCTCGCCGAGGCGCAGCGAGGGCAGCCCACCGAGCAGCAGGTGGAGCGCGCGCGCGCGCTCTTCGTGGAGGGCTCGCAGCACTACCAGGGAGGCCGCCTGGAGGAGGCGCTCGACCGCTTCCTCTCCGCCTGGCGCATCGTCCCCGGGCCCGAGCTCGCCTACAACGTCGCGCGCACCTACGAGCGGATGGGCGACGCGCGGCGCGGTGTCGAGTTCTACCGGCACTACCTCCGGCACGCGGCGCCCGACGCCAACGACCGCCAGGACGTCGAGCGCCGGATCGCGGAGCTCGAGGCGATCGCCCAGCGCCAGCGCGAGCAGATCATCGCGCTCCCGCCCTCCGAGGACGAGCTCACGCAGGAGGCGCGGACCTTCTTCGAGCGCGGCGTCGCGATGTTCCGGCGCCGTCGCTACGAGGCCGCGATGGCCGCGTTCACCGCCGCCTACAACTTCGCGCGGCTGCCCGAGGTCATCTACAACCTCGCCGTCACCGCCGAGCGGCTCGGGCGCACGCAGGACGCGATCGACTACTTCCGCGAGTACGCGCGGAGCCTCCCCTCGGGGAGCGCCGAGCGGCCGATGATCGATCGCCGCGTAGAGCAGCTCCGCGCCGCCCGCCGAGAGTGACGCGGCCGATCAGGAGCCGTCGCCCAGGCCGAGGGCGCCGTACACCGCGCCCAGGCCGATGACCCACACGATCACGATCGGGATGACGATCGAGGCGATGGCGAGGAAGATGCCGACGCCGACCAGCGCATAGTCCTTCCAGGTCGGCTCCGCCTTCGGATCCTCCGAGTACTTCTCGATCAGCGCGAGGTTGCGCTTGTTGCTGCGCCACACGAGGTCGAACGCGTCGCCGGCGAAGGGCACGAGGCCGCCGAGCGTGTCGACGAGGATGTTGAGGAGCATCCGCGCGATCACGACCGTCGGGACGCGCTCCTTGAGCGCCAGGAAGAGGAGGCTGATCGAGCCGATGCCGGTGACCGCGTCGCCGGCGCCCGGGACGAGGAAGCCGATGATCGGGTCGAGGCCGATGCCCCACTTGGTCCCCGGAACGCGGATGAGGTCGTCGAGCCAGCGGACCAAGCGCGTGGCCCACGGCGCCACCGCGTCGGCGGCGGCCTTCCTCAGCTCGGGCGAGGCCTTGTCGCCGAGCGCGCGATCGATGGCGGCCTCCGCGACCTTCTTCGAGTGGGCCTCGATGCTCCCCTGCATCTTGATCGCGTCTGCCATCATCGCCTCGCCAGCCAGTTGCGGATGAGCGGCCAGACCGTGCGCGTGGCCTCCTTGCCCACGACCAGATCGATGTGGCCGAAAGGAAAGGCGCGGTAGGTCTTGTCGCTCGAGCGGCTCCGCTCGTACGCGGGACGAACCGACGCAGGGGGCGCCAGCCCGTCCTCTGTACCGGCCACTACGAGCAAGGGCCGGTCGAGTATTTCGAACGCCGTGCTGTAGTCGATCATGCCGTCGGAGCTCTTGAAGCCGTCGGCGCGGCCGGCGCGGAAGATGTCGAGCGCGACGGTGAGCGTGGAGCGGTCGAAGGTGCGCGCGAGGTACTCCTCGAGCACGTCCGGCTCGACCGTGTCGGGCGCCCACGCACGGATCGGGAGCGGCAAGAGGCGGGTGTTCCAGAGGCGCTGCCGGCGCTGGAGGTGGCGGCCGACGAGGCGGACCGGCAGGGCGGGGTTGCCGTCGAGGAGGCCCGTCCAGCGCACCGCCGCCGCGAGCTCGCGCAGCCCGAAGAGGAGCGCCGATCCCTGCCCGAAGACGTAGGGCGAGCCGATCGACACGACACCTCGCACCACGTCGCGCAGCGCGGTCGCGCCCGCGAAGTAGCTGATGAGGCCGCCCATCGAGTGGCCGATGAGGAACACGCGGTCCTGCCCGGAGAGCTCCAGCGCCTCGCGCACGAACGCCGGGAGGTCCTCTTGGATGTAGTCGTCGAGCGTGCGGGGGAACGGCGCCCCGAAGCGGCGCGATCGGCCGTGACCGCGCAGGTCGACGTTGAAGACGTCCCAGCCGTCGTCGGCGAGGAAGTTCGCGAACGAGCGCCGCGAGCTGTGCCAGGTGTAGCGGTTCTGACCGTACCCGTGGATCAAGAGCACGGTGCCGCGGGTGGCGGTCGGCGGCGGCAGGCGCTTGCGCACGATGCCGAGCGGCGCCGGGCCCGGCGTCATCAGGACCTCTTTGACGAAGGTCCGCTTCTCCTTGCCGTCGATGGTCTGCTCGACGGTCTCGGTGCGGAGAATCAAGCGTCCCTCGAGGCGGTGCTGCTTCGCATCGTGCGGCGGGAGCATAGCATCCATCCCTCGAGCGCCATGGCCGGAGCCCCCATGCTAGGCTCGCTCCATGCGTCGCTTGGCTGCTGGATTGCTGTTCGTCTCGCTGCTCGTGGCGCCCGCCCTCGGGGCCGCGCAGGCCGCTCCCTCGCCCGAGCGGGTGCGCGCGATGCTCTCCGGCATCGAGGACACACCCACCGAGGCGGACTGGCAGCGCCTGGGCGATGGCGCGCTCCCGGTCTTGATCGATCTCTACAACGACCACACCGCGCCCGGCTTCGTTCGCCTGCGCGCCATCGGCGCCACGGCCGCGTTCCCGCGGGCCGCCACCCGGACCTTCCTCCTCGCCGTCGCGAACGCCGACGGCCAGAGCGACCTCTTCATCCGCGAGGCGGTGAACGCCCTCGCCCGCGGCTTCGGCCAGGCCGCGAGCGCCGACGTCGCGCGCTTCCTCGGTCACGAGGCGCCCGTCGTCCGCGAGGCGGCCGCGCGCGCGCTC
>JAEZBP010000652.1 GCA_023427125.1 Pseudomonadota bacterium
GTTCAGCTCCTCGCCGCGCCGCTCGATCGCGAGCGCCGCCCGCACCGCGCGCTCCGCGTGCTCTTCGAGGTCGCCCGGCGCCCCGAAGACCGCGAGGATCGCGTCGCCCAAGAGCTCGATCACCACGCCGCCCTCGGCCTCGATCACCGCGCTCATCGCACCGAAGTACTCGTTCAGGAGCTCCACCACGTCGACCGGCGCCATGCGCTCCGAGATCGTCGAGTACCCGCGGATGTCGGAGAAGAGGATCGTCACCTCGCGCAGCTCCCCGCCGAGCACCGGCCCCTCGGGCGCCGCGAGGATCGCGCGCGCCACGTCCTCGCTCACGTAGCGCCCGAACGCCGAGCGGATCACCTCGCGCGCGGCGGCGAGCTCCCCGAGCATGCCGTTGATGCTCATGGCGAGCGCCGCCAGCTCGTCCTCGCCTTGCACCGCGACGCGCCGGCTCGCGTCGGCGCTCGAGGACACCCGCCCGACATCGTCGGAGAGCGCCTTCACGCGGCGCAGCACCACGCGGTCGAGCAAGAGCAGGATCAGCACGCCGAAGACCAGCCCCGCGATCGCCACCGCGGTCGCGAGCACCCGCGCGCCGAGCTCACCGCGCGCGTAGATGTCGCGCGCCATGTCGACGCGGAGCCGCAGGTAGGGCGCGCCCGTCACGTCCAGGAGCGGCCCGTGCACCGCGAGGCGCTCCTCATCGAGCACCTCGGTGCGCATCGGGCGCGCGTCCTCCGAGCGCGCGATCGAGAGCGCGAGACCGGTGTCCCGGCCGAGCGCCGCGATGTGCGCGCCGTCGAGCTCGCGCCCCATGATCATCGCGCCGCGCGGCGGCCCCGAGCCGTCGCTCGGCAGCACCGGATGGCTGGCGATCAACATCGGCCCGAAGGGCGTCTCGAGCAGCCCCTTCCGAGCCGCGCAGCGCCCGCGAGGGCAGAGCCGCGCGAGGGCAGGCTCGAGATCGGGGACCGGCACCACCGCGCGGCGCGAGAGGTCGTAGGCCCCGGCGAAGCGCACAGCGCCGCTCGTGTCGAGCAGCACGATGAGCGCCAGGCGGTTGTGCTCGAAGGTCTCGCCCGGAAAGTTGGTGGTGGGGTACGCCGGATCCTCACCGCCGAGGAAGGCGAAGGTGTCGTCCCACACCGCGTAGTCGCGGCACGTCGCCTCCACCTGATCGCGCTGCGTGTGGAGCGCGTTCTGGGCGCGCTCGAAATTCTGGGCGGCCTTCTCGCCCTCGAGCTCGCGGAACGAGCCGAGCAGCAGCGCGCGCAGCGGCACGTAGAGGGCGGCGACCAGCCCGAGCGTGGTCACGCCGACCAGGAGCAGCGTCTTCCTGCGCAGCGAAGCGCGTCGGGCGGGCGCCTCCATCGAGACGCGGAGCTTATCGCGCCGCGCGCGGGACGTATGCTCTCCCGATCGACGCGCGCTCCACCGTCACGTCGGGACACGTCGGGCCGCGTCGTCAGCGCCGCGACGAGCGCCGCGGGAGCGACATGGACTTCCTCGGCGGCGACGCGGCATACAAGATGGCGGCAGCAGGCGTTGGAACCGATGCACACCATTCGAGCGTCGAGCATGACCCTCCGGTTCGCGCACCGGTTGGGGGTCTCCCTCGCCGAGCTCGCGCACACGGCGGGCATCGCGCTCGAGCGGCTCGAGAGCGGAGAGCCTCTCGGCTACGAAGAGGGCGTCCTGCTCTGGTCGGCCCTGGAGAAGCTGACGGGGGATCCCTCCGTCGGGCTGACCGCCGGGCGCCAGTTCACGCTCGATCAGATGGGTGCGCTGGGACCCGCCTTCGCGGCGGCGCCCACGCTGCGCGGGGGGCTGATGCGCCTGGTGCCCCTGCTCCGCCTCGTCCTGCACGGCGCGTCCATCGACTTCGTCGAAGACGTGGTCGGGCCAGCGCGAGAGGCCCGACCGGGCTCGGCGGTCGAGGGGCGGCCGCTCGCGACGCTGGATGGGATCGAGTACCGGATGCCTACGGTGCACGGCCCGCACGGGGTCGACTCGATGTTCGCGGCGATGGTCGCTCTGGCGCGGCAGTGCACCGGAGAGCGCCTCTGCCCTCGCGCGGTCGATCTCCAGGCCGCCAGGCCCGCCGACGTCGAGGTGTACGCGTCGTACTTCGGCGTGCGTCCGACCTGGGCGCGCCCGACCTGCCGGCTCCTCTTCGATGCGCGGGACCTCGATCGACCGCTGGTGGGGGCCGATCCCGCCCTCTCGCAGGTCCTCCTCGAGCACGCCGACCGCCTCCTTCGCGCCGAGGTGACCCCCGCGCCGGCCACCCTCCAGCTCGAGGCGGCGATCATCGCCGCGGTGGGCGGCGGGAACGCGTCGCTGGAGGAGGTGGCAGCTCGCCTGAGCACGAGCGTGCGCACTCTGCAGCGCCGCGTGGCGAAGACCGGATACACGTTCGCGGAGCTGCGCGCGGAGGTCTTGCTCCGACGGGCTCGGGAGCTCCTGCGCGAGGGCCTCTCGATCGACGACGTGGCCGCTCGAAGCGGCTACGCGAGCCGCTCGGGGTTCGACCGGGCCTTCACGCGGTGGAGCGGACAGTCACCGGCGAGGTTCCGGGCCGCCGCGCGCCGCGGACCGGACAGCCACGGGTGAATCGCGCCAACGCTATGCTCGTTCGTGCCACGCGCTACCGGCGCGCCAACCCGGCAGCAACCGTCGCGAGATGAGCCTGACCACCATCCACCGCGGCGGAGGCTGCCGCCTGCTCCTCGCGCTCCTGCTCGCGAGCTGTGACCCGCTCACGACGCCCGACCCCGACGGCGGCCGCGAGACCGGCGACGCGGCCCAGGACGATCGGGAGGACGCAGCCATCCCGCCGCCACCGCCACCGCCACCGCCCCCGCCCCCATCGGAGTGCGAC
>JAEZBP010000664.1 GCA_023427125.1 Pseudomonadota bacterium
GGCCTCGGCCGATCGACTCCCGCGCGACGAGCGCCGCCGCTTCGCCGCGCTCCACACCAAGCCCTTCCGCGCCACCGCGCTGCTCGACGACCTCGATCGTCTCCGCGCGCGCGCCCCGCCCAAGAGCTCCGGCGTCGTCCCCGTGGCCAGCAGCGCTGCGGCGAGCAACACCGTGGCGAGCGCGGCCGACTCTCCGGCCAAGAAGCCTCGCGCCGAGAACGAGTGACGCTCACCGACGCGCTGAACGACGCGCTCGAGCGGAGGCGCGCGTGGCTCGACGACGCCGCCGCGCGCGGGACCGACTGCGTGCGCCTGCTCTCCGGTGCGGTCGAGGGCGCGCCGGGGATCACGATCGATCGCTACGGCCCGCTCCTCCTCATCCAGACCGGCCGCGAGCAGCTCCTCGACGAGGGCGCCCCGCGCGCGCTCGCGGACATCGCCTCGCGCGCGCTCGGCGCGGCCCTCGAGCCGGTGTGGAACCATCGGCCGGCCTATCGGCGCGAGGGCTTCGATCACCACTTCCGCGCGCCCGAGGCGGCGCGCTCCGCGGTCGGCCTCGAGGAGGGCATGCGCTTCGCCGTCGATCCTCGCCGCGGCGGGCTCGACCCGCTGCTCTTCCTCGATCTGCGGGCGGGCCGCCGCCGCGTTCGCGCGCTCGCGCAGGATCGCAGCGCGCTCAACCTCTTCGCCTACACCTGCGGCCTCGGGGTGGCGGCGGCGCTCGGCGGCGCGCGCGAGGTCGTGAACGTCGACTTCGCGCGCTCGGCCCTCGACGTCGGCGCCGAGAACGCCCGGCTCAATATGATCGAGGGCTCTGCCTTCTCGCTCGTCCACGAGGACGTCTTGCCGGTGGTGCGGCAGCTCGCGGACCTGCCGGTCAAGGGACGCGGCGCGCGCCGGCCCTTCCTGCGCCTCGCCCCACGGCGCTTCGAGCTCGTGATGCTCGATCCGCCGCGCTGGGCCAAGTCCCCTTTCGGCGCGGTCGACGTCGTGCGCGACTACCCCTCGCTGCTCAAGCCGGCGCTCCTCGCGCTCGAGCCCGGCGGGATCCTCTTCGCGACCAACCACGTGCCGAGCGTGTCGCGCGACACCTTCGTCGCGATGGCCACCCGCACCGCCGAGAAGATCGGCCGCCACCTCGAGGACATCGAGATCATCCCGCCCGACCCCGACTTCCCGAGCCCCGACGCGCAGCCTCCGCTGAAGATGCTGCTCGCTCGGGTGGAGTGACACCGGACGCGAGGAGCATCTCTTGCTCGCGGGGCAGGTCGGCAGGTGCCGGCCCTCACCGCGGCGCGCTTCACGTCGGACGCGTGAACGTGAATCGGACCGTCAGCTCGCTCCCGACGCAGTCGGGGCACGCCGGGTCCGAGACGGAGTAGTGGAGCGGGAGAGAGAAGCGGACGAGCTCGCCTGCTTCGTCGCGCTCGAACCGCGGCGCGAGCAGCTCGACCTCGTCGCGCACGAACCAAGCCACCGGCTCGACGCGCAGCCCCGCATCCTCGGAGAAGAGCGCGGGATGGGTGGCCACGAGGTTACGCGACCAGTCGACGCGTATCAGCGCGCGCCTCCACCACTCGACCGACCCCTCGTCGGAGATGGACACGCACGTCGCCTCACCGTCCCGGTAGCCGTCGACGTGAGCCGGGACCGCGAACAGCGCGCGCAGCGCGCCGCCCTCGGTGCTCCTGATGAACAGGAAGTCCTCTTCGGGCAGCGGGATCCACACCCGCTCGGGCACGCCGATCGGCCCTGGCGAGAGGCGCCCCGAGAGGTCCTCGAGGACCTCCAGCTGAAGCCCCCACTCTCCGATGAGCTCGCCCTTGTCGAAGAGCACAACTCGTGTGAGTGGCGCTCCGCTGCACACGACGTCGCTCGGCGCGCACCCCGTGATCAGCAAGCTCATCGCGGCCACGACACGCCGGACGTAGCGGGGCGGCATGAGGCGATCACTGCGGTGTTCGGGCTTGCGATCAATATGGGATGACATTCGCTCGACCTCGGGCTGTCCGCGACTGGCGCAGGCTTCACCGGGCGTTCGCAGGGCCCGGCCGCTCGACACCCGCGGGGCGCGATAGGAAAGTGACGCCGATCGTGGCGGTGACCGCTCGTTGCAGAACACGAGCCACGACGCGCCGACGTCCAGAGAGACGGCATCGTGGTGGGTCGTGACAGGATGTGCACGCTTCGAGGAGAAGCAGGAATGTCCATCGCGCCCGCTCGCGGGCGCCCTCTCCTCGTGCTCCCGGTCTCCTCGTCTCCCGCTCGTTCTCTCGACCCCTCCGGCTGTACCCGGGGGCGCCGGAGAAATCGTCTCGGCTCGTGAGCCGTTTCGAGCGCGAGCGTCACCATCCTGCGTGCGACGCCGCGACCGCTCGATCCTCTGCGCGGGGCTCCTGCTCTCCGGGTGCACCGTGGGCGAGCCGTGCGTGCGCGCGCGCCGCTGCGACGGCGAGGTGCTCACGCTCGAGACCTGTGAGGGCACGAGCGTCCTCGAGCGCTGCGACGCGCGCGGCCTGCGCTGCGACGAGGACGAGGGCTGCGCCGGCTGCCTCCCGGGTCACGCCAGCTGCGAGGGCGACGCGATCTGGCGCTGCGACGCGTCGGGCGCGCGCGCGTTCGAGGCTCGCTGCGACGTCGCGCGCGGCGAGGGCTGCGTCGGCGGGGCGTGCGTGGATCTGTGCGCGGCCGCGGCGGGCGAGAGCAGCTACCTCGGCTGCGAGCACCTCGCGATC
>JAEZBP010000745.1 GCA_023427125.1 Pseudomonadota bacterium
GATCGCGACGAGGTCGCGCAGCTCGCGTGCAAGGGCGCGCTCGCGGTGGCCGGCGCCGCCATCCTCCTGGCGCTGCGCAAGACCGTGCTCAAGGGCTGGGACGGGGCGGGCCGAGGGATCACGCGCGACGCGGTGCGCAACCTCTGGATCCCGACGAACAGCCCGTCGATGTTCCGCGACGTCGTCGCGCGCGCCGAGCCCTACGAGGGCCCGCACCGGGCGAGCGCGGCCGACGGGCTCTTCCGCGCGGCGGTCATGAGCCGCGGCGGGGTGGTCTCGATCCAGCCGATCACGATCGCGGGCAAGACCGTCGCGGTGCTCGCCGCCGACGACGTGGGCTACGAGCGCGAGGGCCGCGAGCGCATCGAGGTCCTCGCCCGCGCCGTCGCCGAGGCCTTCGAGCGGATCATCGTCGAGTCCAAGCGCCGGTAGTTGGCTGGGGGGTTCAGACCCGGTAGTTCGGGGCCTCTTCGGTGACGACGACGTCGTGCACGTGGCTCTCGCGGAGGCCCTGCGGGCTCTGCCGCACGAAGCGCGCTTCGGTGCGGAGCGCGCCGATGTCGCGGCAGCCGGTGTAGCCCATCCCGGCGCGCAGCCCGCCGACCATCTGGTAGACGACGTTCGAGAGCGAGCCGCGGTAGGGCACCCTGCCCTCGATGCCCTCGGGCACGAGCTTGCCCACGTCGGCGACGTCGGCCTGCCCGTAGCGGTCCTTGCTGCCCTTGCGCATCGCGCCGAGCGAGCCCATCCCGCGGTAGCTCTTGTAGGTGCGGCCCTGGTAGAGCACGAGCTGGCCGGGGCTCTCGTCGGTGCCCGCGAAGAGGCTGCCGATCATCACGATCTCCGCGCCGGCGGCGATCGCCTTCACGACGTCGCCCGAGTACTTGATGCCGCCGTCGGCGATGACGGGCACGTTCTTGGCCGACGCCACCCGCGCGCAGTCGGCGATCGCGGTGATCTGCGGCACGCCGACGCCCGCCACGATCCGCGTCGTGCAGATCGAGCCCGGGCCGATGCCGACCTTCACCGCGTCGGCGCCCGCGTCGATCAAGGCCTCGGTGGCCTCCGCGGTCGCGACGTTGCCCGCCACGAGCTGCACCTTCCCGTGCGCCTTCTTCGTGGCGCGCACCGCGTCGAGCACGCCCTTGCTGTGCCCGTGCGCGGTGTCGATCACCAAGACGTCCACCCCGGCGTCGGCGAGCGCGGCCGCGCGCTCCACCCGATCGGGCCCGACGCCGAGCGCCGCGCCGACCCGCAGCCGGCCGTGCTCGTCCTTGATCGCGTTCGGGAAGCGCTCCGCCTGCAGCAGATCCTTGATCGTGATGAGGCCGACGAGCTCGCCCCGGTCGACGACGAGCAGCTTCTCGATGCGGTGCTCGTGCAGCAGCTCGCGCGCGCGCTCCTGCGCGACGCCGGGCGGCACGGTGACGAGCTCGCGGGTCATCAGCTTCTCCACCGCGTTGCCGCGGTTCTTCTCGAAGCGGATGTCGCGGCTCGTGAGGATGCCGACCGGCTTGCCGTCCTCGTCGACGACCGGCAGGCCGCTGATCTCGTGGCGGCGCATCAGCTCGAGCGCCTCGACGAGCGTCTGCTTCGGCCCGACCGTGACGGGATCGAGGATCATCCCGCTCTCGGCGCGCTTGACCTTCAGGACCTCCTTCGCCTGCTCCTCGGGCGTGAAGTTCTTGTGCACGATCCCGAGGCCGCCCTCGCGGGCCATGGTGACGGCGGTGCGCCACTCGGTCACCGTGTCCATCGCGCTCGAGATGATCGGGATGTTCAGCGCGAGCTCGCGCGTGAGGCGCGAGCGCACGTCCGCGTCGGCGGGCAGAAAGTCCGCGTAGCCAGGGACGAGCAGGACATCGTCGAACGTCAACCCGGTGCGCAGCCGCTCCTCGATCATCGAAGCCTCCGGAGGTGGGCGGGCAGCATAGCCGCCTCGGCCGCGCCGCGCATTCGGACGCCCTGCCGCGCCCCACAACCAAGCCCGACGCCCGGTCCGCCCGCTCGACCTGGGAGCCCGACGACGGGCTCCCAGGTGCGCGCGCCCACCGCGAGGGCCCGACGCCGGGCTTCCAGGTGGACAGTGTTCACTTGGAAGCATCAATCGCCGCCAAGAACTGGAGACCGTTCACTCTAGAGCAGCAGTCCGGGCCTCCCAAGTGGAGAGTGTTCACTTAGAAACAACAACTCTGCCCATAACTGCACACTGTTCACTTAGGAGCAGCAGTTTGGGCCTCCCAAGTGGACGGTGTTCACTTAGAAACAACAGCTCTGCCCATAGCTGGACACCGTTCACTTAGGAGCATCAGTCTCGTCTCCTGAGAGCGCGTGCTCGATCCTCCTGGGAGCGCGGGAGCGGTATGCGCGGGCCGGACACCGGGGATGGGAGAAGCGCCGACGGAACGGGCGGGCCGCGCACCTCGGCCCGCGCGCTCGCGAAGCGTGCACAGCAAACTCAGCGCGCGGTCACGGTGAG
Source organism: Pseudomonadota bacterium (assembly GCA_023427125.1). Lineage (GTDB taxonomy): Bacteria > Myxococcota_A > Polyangia > Polyangiales > Sandaracinaceae > JAEZBP01. The sequence continues at coordinate 2,480 of JAEZBP010000745.1, forward strand.
GTCGCTCTCCGCGGTCGCGCTGCCCTGCAGGCGCACGGTGACGCGGAGCCGGCCGGTCTGGGCGCCCGGCGGGATCACCACCTCGAGCTCGGTGTCGGTCGCCCGCCGGAGCTCGGCGCGGCGGTCGCCGAGGCGCACGTCGATGAGCCCCGGGCGGGCGCCGAAGTTGGCGCCGCGGACGATGACCGC
>JAEZBP010000802.1 GCA_023427125.1 Pseudomonadota bacterium
GCCGAGCGCTCGGCGACCGGGGAGGGCACCGGCGCGGGCGCGTTCAACCTGCGCGTCGCGAGCGAGGTCCCGTTCACCGAGGTCGAGCGCGTGCTGCGCGCGGCGGCGCGAGCGGGCTATGGCGCGCCGCTCCTCGTCCTCGACGCGGGTGAGCTCGAGCGCGTGCTCCCATGGCCGAGCGCGCGCCCGGGCCCCGCTCCGACCCGCGAGGAGATCGAGGCCGCGCTGCGAGGTGAGGCGCCCTCGCTCCCGCCTCCGCCTCCGCGCGCCCGCGTCGTCCTCACGAGCGATCACGTCTCGAGCGAGGACGAGCCGACCTGCGCGATCCAAGGTCCGCTCGAGCACCGCGCGCTGGAGCGCTGCGCCCGCGCGCTCCGGCGAGCGGGCGATCGCGTCACCCTCGAGGTCGCGCCCGACACCCGCTTCGATCGCGTCGCCGTCACGGTGCAGGTCCTCACGCCCCTCTTCGCCGAGGTGAGCGTCGTCGGGCGCTGACCGCGGTTCGCGCAGGGAGAAATTGAAGCTTGAATCAGCTCGGCGGAGCAACGGCGCGGAGGGTCACGTTCACGCGGATCTCGTTGGCGACCTTCAGGCGGACCGGCAGCGGCACCGAGATGTTGTAGTCGGTGAGCTGGATCCGGAAGCTGGCCTGGCCGCGGATGACGTCGCCGTCGATGCGCTGCGAGCGCAGCTCGTCGTTGAGCGGGATGAGCTGCACCGTCGCGTTGGCGACCACGTCGCGAGTGACGCCGTGCAGGCTGAAGCGGCCGTGGAGCTGGACGCGCGCCGGCTGGTTCGGCTCGAGGCGGCTCGCGCCCGTGACGCGGGTGATCTCGAACGTGGCGTTGGCGTAGCGCTGGGCGTCGAGCCAGTTGTCGGCGCGCAGGTGCTCGTCGCGCAGATCGATCCCGGTGCGGATCGTCGCGATGCGGACGGCGATCGTGCCGCGGGCGGCGGCGAGGTTGCTCGGATCGACGGTGAGCGTGCCGGTCACGTGGGAGCTCACCCCGGTGATCGTCTCGAGCGGCGCGTCCGAGATGAACTGGATGCGGCTGCCGCCGTCGTTGCGCGCCGTGAACGTCCGCGCCTGCGCCTCCGCCATGGAGGAGAGGCCGAGCGCCACGACGAGCGACGTCAAGACGAGCGAGGAAGTGTGCAGGATACGCATGTCGACTCCTTGCGCGGCACCGCGGCAGACGGCGCGGGCGCGGATGGCATTCATCGGGCCCGCGCAACCGCGGCGCGGCGACTCAGGGACACGATACGTCGAGCCCCCCTCCACGTTACAGGCGCGGGCGGGCGGCGGTCTATCGAGCCTGCCCGCGATGCGCCAGCCCGCACTCTCCCGGCAGCGCCGCGAGCTCGGTGTGCGGGCGCATGATCGCGTCGCGGAGCGCGCGCCGGTCCTCGTCGAGCTCGAAGCGGGCGCCCGCGCGGGTGATGCCGAGCGCAGCGAGCGTCGCGGTGAGGTCGGGGAACTCGCGCGCGCCGAGCGCGCGCCGCGCCACGGACGCGAAGATCGGCGGTCCGCCCTCGTCCATGCGCCGCATCGCCTCGTCGGCCGAGATCGGCGTGAGGCCTCCGGCGCAGCAGGCGTGCAGCCGCGCGAGGGCATCATCCAGCGTCCGCTCCCCGCCCGATCGCGTGCGCAGCTCGACGTCGGCCATCAGCGCGATCGCCGCGCCGGCCCAGTAGACCCGCCGGTAGGCCGCGGTCTCGCGCATGTCGCGGCTCTCCTCGCGCAGCGTGCGCCCGGTGCCGTCGCGCGCGCCGCGCTCGAAGCCGTCGAGGAGGTTCGCCCACGCCTCCTCCGCGCTCAGGAGGCCGCCGCGCGCCCGCAGCACCTCCTGGTAGTAGGTCGCGACGCCCTCCGCGAGCCACGCGTCGCGCCGGTCGATGAAGGGCATCGCGAGGTGGCTGAACTCGTGCACCGGGACCCACGCGCGCGTGAGCCGATCTTCGGTCGCGCGCTCGCCGACCAGGATCGCGACGGTCGGCATCGTGCCCCGTCCCACCACGCCGAAGGGCGAGGAGGTCGAGAAGGGGGTGGGCACGACGAGGAGCCCCACGTCCCGCTCGGGAAAACGCCCGATCAGCATCGAGGCGGCGCTCGCGCCCCGCGAGAGGCAGCGCGTGACGGCCTCGGGGCCCATCTCCACGCCCGGGCCGAGGACCGCCACGTGGAGGCACGCGCCCGGTACCGGCACCGCCCGGGTCTCGAAGCGGCCGAACGCGGCGTAGGCGGTGAAGCGGAACGCGCGCTCGTCGAGCACGTGCTCGCCCTCGAGCGTACGCGGCCAGAGCGGGGAGACGTGCACGCCCTCGGGGAGGGTGAAGGTCGCGGTGGCCTCGGCGCCCTCCGCGCGGTGGCTCGGCGCCCAGAGCCACACCGAGGTCGACGCCACGAGATCCTCGCCGATGCGATACGCGCCGTCGATGCCGCCCCGCTGCCGCGCCGCGGCCTCGAGGTCGACGTCGTAGTGGACGCACGAACCGTGATGGAGCCCATGGGTGATGAGGAGCCCGCCCTCGCGCTCGAGCGGCGCGCCGTCGGGGCCGTGCGCGGCGCGCAGGTAGCGCCGGCCGTTCGCGTCGATCGGCGCGAGCGCGTAGGGCATCGCGCCCTCGAAGCAGACCGTCGCGCGCAGGCGCGTGAGCTCCGGATCGACGGCGAAGGCGTACGTCCATCGCTCCAGCGCGGGCCCTCGCTGCGCGATGGGCGGAGCGCCGCACGCGGCCGCGAGGAGAGCGAGCGCAGCGAGCGCGCGCACGATCATCCGATCACCGGCGCGAGCCGAGGACGATCTGCTGCTCGACGAGATCGGCGAGGACGCCGGCCATTCCGTCGATGAAGTGCGCGTCGGGCTCCCGCCGGAGCTCGGCCAGCACCGCGCGCGCGCCGTCGGCGCAGCTGCCTCCGCTGCGCCACGCGGAGACGAGGCGCCCGCCGATGTCGTTCAGCACGTAGGTGAAGACGCGCGGGCTCTCCGGCTTGCGATACACGAGCGCGTGGTGCGGCTCGACGAGCCGCGGGAGGCTCGCGCCGTCCTCGTCGCCGAGCTTGTCGACGCGGTGATGCACGGTCACCACGCAGAGGGTCGGGTTGAAGACCGGCGCGGCCTCGAAGTCGAGCTCGCCCGCGTCCTCGACCTCCCACTCGAGCGAGGCCGCCTGCCACTTCGCGACCTCGTAGCGCGCGAGATCACCGAGGTGCGCGGGAGCCTCCCAGCGCGGCAGCGCGTGCGCGACGAGCGCAGGGACGACGTCGCGGATGTACCGGCTCTTCGGTCCTTCCTCCGCCAGGTAGCGCGAGACGGCGTCGTCGAAGGCCTCGGGCCCGAGCAGCGCGGCCGTCTTCGGCAGCCCGGCGCGCATCATCTCGTAGAGCCGCTGGCGCACCATCCGCCTGTACATGAGCCAGCGCTCGCGGTCGGCGTAGAGAAGCGCGAGGTCCTCCTCGCGGGGCGCCCGGTCGAAGCACACCCGGGTGAACGCCCGCTGGATGTCGGCGAGGCCGGTCACGGAGCGAGCGCCTCCGGCGCGGCCTTCCGCGCCTCGAAGACCGCCATCGCGCGGTCGTAGATGTCGGTCAGCCGGCGCACCTCTCGGAGCAGCTCGTCGAGGGGCGGGATGTTCTGATCGCGCTCGAGCAGGACCGGCACCGGACCGAGCCGCTCGAGCGTGTACCCGAGCAGGTCGTAGACCCCCTCGCACACCGGCTCGCCGTGTGTGTCGATGATGATCCCGTTCTTCTTCGTGAAGTGCCCGGCCACGTGGATCTGCACCACGCGCTCGCGCGGGATGCGATCGATGTACGTCTTCGGATCGAAGCGATGATTGATCGAGTTGACGAAGACGTTGTTGACGTCGAGCAGGAGCTTGCAGTCGGCAGCCTCGAGCACCTCGAGCACGAAGTCCGGCTCCTCCATCGCGCGGGGCGCCGGGTCCGCGTAGTAGCTCACGTTCTCGATGGCGACGGGGCGCTCGATGGCGTCCTCGACCTCGCGGACCCGCGCGGCGGCGGTCTCGATGGACTCGCGAACGAAGGGCAGCGGCAGCAGATCGTGCAGGAACACGTCGCCGCTGCTGCCGAAGCAGAGGTGGTCGCTGTACCAGGGCGCGTCCACGCGATCGAGCAGCTCCTTGAGCTCCCGCAGGTACGCGGGCTCGAAGCGCTCGGTGGCGCCGAAGGAGAGCGAGAGCCCGTGCGGGACGATGGCCCACCTCTCGAGCGCCTTCTCGAGGTTCAGCGCGAAGCGCCCGCCGCGGCGTACGTAGTTCTCGGGATGGATCTCGAGCCAGCGCACCTCGTCGGGGGAGCGCTCGAAGAGCTCCTCCGCCAGATCGTGGCGCAGCCCGAGGCCGACGCCCAGCACGTCCTTCGAATCGCTCACGGGTGAAGCCTGACGCGGCGAGCGTCCATCGTCGACGCCCGTCGACGCCCCGCCTCCTCTCGGACCCTAGCCCGGATTATTCACGAGTGCGCCGTGTCACACCGCATCTCGCCGGAAGCATTGGCCGTACGTCCGGTGCTCGCTCGTCACGTAGGGAAACTACGCTCCTCGCTGTGCTTCGGGCGTGCGAC
>JAEZBP010000832.1 GCA_023427125.1 Pseudomonadota bacterium
CGGCCGGACCCGGCTCGATTGCGGGGCTCGGTCCGATTTCGCGACAGTCTTTCAGTCCAAGAGCCGGTAGCTCTTCACGCGGACGGCGTCGCCGAGCATGCCGATCGTGACGTCGACGCCGCTGCGCTCGCCCTCGATCTCCGCGCGCGCGCCGTTCTTCTTCAGCTCGGCGGGCGCGTCGATGAGCTCGATCTGCGTGCCCTCGTCCGTGATGAGCGCCCAGACGCCGCCCTCGATCCCGATCTTGCGTATGGTTCCGCGCATGGTCCGCTCACGATAGCGCCGCCGCGACTCACCGCCAGGCGAGCACGCGCTCGCGCCCGTGGACGTCCACCAGGGCGCCCACGTACGAGAGGAGCGCGCGCCGCCGCGAGAGCACACCCGCGATCTGGGCGTCGTCGAGCACGGGGCGCTCTTGGCTCTCCGGATCCTCGGCGAGCGCGAGGCGTAGGCGCGCCTCCTCGAGCTCGCGGACGCTCTCCACGAAAGCGCGCGAGAAGCGCTCGACGCGCTCGAGCTGCCCGCGAAGGCGCTCGTAGCGCTCGGGGGTCAGCGGCTCGACGAACGCGACGTTGTGATCGCGAACGAAGAGCCGCTGCCCGCTCTCGTCGGTCGAGACGTTGCCGCCGCTCCAGCGATCCCAGTTGCCGATCAGGTAGTCGAACGCGATCAGCGTGCTGAGGTCGCGCGCGACGCTCGCGCGCTCCTCGGGGAGCTGGCCCGACTGGGAGAGCCAAGGCGCGACGCGGGAGAGGTCGCGCGCCGTCGCCAGCTCGCTCGGGCGCATCCGCGGCACCCAATAGATCGCCGCGCCGCGCACGATGCCGGGCGCGTCCCACCGGATGTCCTCGCGGATGGCTTGCCAGTCTTGCTCGGCGTGCGCGCCCTCGAAGCGCTCCTCGAGCATCGGCCGCGGGAGCCGACGGCCGATCACCGGCGGCACGTTGTCCATCCCGAGCGCGCGGGCGATCCGGTAGGCGGCGATCTCGGCCAGGTAGCCGCGCGGGTGGGTGCGGGTGCGTGGCTTGAACGCGCTCTCGAGCCCGTCGCCGAGATCCATGCGCAGGGTGACCGAGCTCGTGCCGACCTGGCGCACCCGACGGGGGCGCCGCTCGACGAGGCGCGCGAGGATGGAGTCGGCGCTCTCGCTGCCGCCCACGAACGGCTCCTCCTGCGCCGCGCCTCGCATTGCCACCGCGCACACGATGGCGATCGCGATCGGCGCGCCCTTGAGCGCGCCCACGATACGGGCCGTGATCCTCATCGCGCGCGAGCATCGGCGATCGGGCCCGGGTGGCCCAATTTCCGGGCTCACTGGTACTGCGCGAGCACGTTCTTCGCGATCACCATGCGCTGGATCTGCGAGGTGCCCTCGTAGATCTGCAGGATCTTGGCGTCGCGCATCAGCTTCTCGACCGGGTACTCCCTCATGTACCCGACGCCGCCGAAGACCTGCACCGCGTCGGTCGCGACCTGCATCGCGCTGTCGGCGCCGAAGGCCTTGCTGTAGGCCGACACGGTCGAGCTGCGCTCCCCGTGATCCATCATCCAGGCGGCCTTGTGCACGAGCAGGCGCGTCGCCTCGTACTTGATCGCCATCTCCGCGAGCATGATCTGCACCGCCTGGTGCTGCGCGATCGGCACGCCGAAGGCCTTGCGCTCGAGCGCGAAGCGGCACGACTCGTCGAGCGCCCGCCGCATGAGCCCGCACGCGCCGGCGCCGATGTCGGGCCGAGTGCGATCGAAGGTCTGCATCGCCACGCGGAAGCCGGCTCCCGCCTCGGCGATCACGTTCTTCTTCGGGACCACCACGTCCTCGAGGATCACCGTCGCGGTGTCGCTCGCGCGCTGGCCCATCTTGTCTTCCTTCTTGCCGATCGAGAGGCCGGGCGACTCGGCGTCGACCACGAACGCCATGATCCCCTTGTGCCGCTGGGTCGGGTCGACCGTCGCGAACACCACGAACCAGTTCGCGTACGACGCGTTGGTGATGAAGAGCTTCTGCCCGCTGATCACCCAGTCGTCGCCGTGCTTGGTCGCCTTGGCCTGGATGCCGGCCGCGTCGCTGCCCGCCGCCGGCTCGGTGATCGCGTAGGACGCGTAGACGGAGTCCCGCGTGATGCGGCCGAGGTACTCCTTCTTCTGCTCGTCGGTGCCCGCCACGAGGAGCGGCGTCGCCGCGAGCACCGTCGCGGTGATCGAGGTCTGGATGCCGGTGCAGCCGTAGGCGAGCTCCTCGACGATGATCGTGTGGTCGATCTCGGAGACGCCGGCGCCGCCGTACTCCTCGGGGATCGTCGGCGCGACGAGGCCGAGCTCGCACGCCTCGCGGTAGACGTCGTGCGGGAACTTCGCCTCGCGATCGCACTCGGCGGCGATCGGGATGATCTTGTCCGCCGTGAACTTGCGGACGGTGGCCTCGAGGCTCTTCTGCTCTTCGGAAAAAGAAAAGTCCGGCATCGTCTGTCTCACTTCTTTCGTTCGCGTCGCAGTCGTTCGTACTCGGCCCGCGCGGCCCGTGCGCCGAGCACGTAGCCGACCGCGATCCCGACGAGGAGGATCCCAGGGATGTAGAGGATGTGCTCGATGGGCACGTCAGAACTCTTCGGGCGGGAGCGCGCCGCTCGGGGCCTTGCGCGCGTGCGCCTGGATGTCCTGGCGCAGCTGCGCCAGCTCGCGCTGCGTGCGGGCCTGGCGCGCCGCGATCGTCCCGACGAAGCCGAGCAGGAGGAGGAAGATGACGCCGTAGGCGGCGATCAGGAGCGCGCCGCCTGGGATGTCCTCGGTCTGCGCGCCTTGTGCGGCCTCGAACGTCGTCGCGCGGCTCTCGGCGGCGCCTTCTCGCCCGGAGGCATTCTGCCCGGAGGCATCTTGCGCCGAAGCGAGCGTCACGGCCGAGAGGGTGCCGATGCTCCCGAGGAAGAGGGCGAGCGCCCATGCGCGGAGCCGTGTCATGCGTCCTCCAGGATGCCGCGCTCGGCGGCCTCGAGCGTCAGCCCGTCGAGCTCCTGCCTCGATCGCTCGACGCGCATGCGGACCCAGATCAGGAGGGCCGCGAGCGCGGTGAAGAAGACGAACGAGAGCAGGAGCGTGGTGAGCATCTCGGGGGCGAGCCCGCCGCCGCCGCCGCGGATCACCGTGGGGTGCTGGCCGCGCCACACGTCGACCGCGTAATGGATGATCGGGATGTCGAAGAGGCCCACGATCGCGAGCCCGGCGGCGAACCGGCGCTCGGTCTCTCCGGCGCCGAACGAGCGCAGCACTGTATAGGCGGTGAAGATCATCGCGGCGAGCAGCGTGCTCGTGAGCCGCGGATCCCAGGTCCACCACACACCCCAGGCCTTGCGCGCCCAGAGCGGCCCGGTGACCAGCACGATGATGCAGAAGAGCAGGCCGACCTCGGCGCCGGCCACCGCGAGCGCGTCCCACGCGTCCTTGCGCTTCACGAGGAACATGGTGCTGCCGAGGCCGCACACGGCGAAGCCGACGTACATCGCGTACGCGCTCGGCACGTGGAAGTAGAAGATCTTCTGGACGACCCCCATCGTGCTCTCGACGGGGGCGTAGAAGAAGATGGCTCCGAACGTGATCGCGAAGAGCGCGGCGGTGACCACCGCCAGGAAGCGCACCGGGCGATCTTTGAGGTACTGCGGCGCGAACGCGCGCCACGCGAGGCGCCACAGGAACCCGAGCAGCACGAGTGCAGCGAGCGCGCCCGGGTAGCTCAACCACATCATCGCTCGCCCTCCGCGTGCGAGAGAGGTGGGGAGAGGAGGCGGCGTCCCGTGCAAGCCATCGAGTCTCTGTGGGGTCTCTGTGGGGTCAGCGGCCAGGGGCGGCCACCGGGGGCCGGGGTTATAACCCGACCGCCTCATGTCGCCCACCGACGGAAAGAGCCTCGAGCCGGCGGCGCTCGACCCGCGCTGGGTGACGCTCGTCGCCGCCATCGCGCCACGCGTGCTCGGGCGCGACGATCGGACGGGCGCGTCGCTCGCGGCCGCCGTCGCGCGCACGAGTGAGCTCTACACCACGGAGCGTGAGGCGATCGCGCTCGCCGCCGGCGCGCTCGCGGCGCGGCTGCGCTTCTATCTCCTGCGCGATCTGCCGAAGATCCAGGGCCCGCTGGCGGAGCTCGCGGCGGTCTCGGCGCTGCCCGAGAAGAAGGTGTGGCGCGTGATCGACGTCGGCGCCGGGCTCGGCACGACGAGCCTCGGCCTCGCCGAGCTCGCGCGTCGGCGGGGCGTCGAGTCGGTGGAGATCCTCGCGCTCGAGCGAGAGGCGGCCGCCCTCGACGTCTTCGCTTCGGTGGCCCGCGAGGCTCAGGCGGCGGGGCTCGTCGCCCCGCTGCGCATCGACGCGCGGCCGATGGATCTGGAGCGCGCCGAGCTCGCGCGGCTCCCGCGCGCGGATCTGATCGTGGTGGGCCTCACCCTCAACGAGCTCTTCCTCGATCGCGAGGACCGCCTCGACGCGCGCGAGGCGGTGCTCCGCGCGCTGGCGGAGCGGCTCGACGAGGGCGGGTCCCTGATCGTGCTCGAGCCGGCCACCCGCGCGATCACCCGCGAGCTCATGCAGCTCCGCGATCGCTTCGCCGCCGCTCCCGAGATGCCGCACGTCTTCGCCCCCTGCCTGCGCGACGCGCCCTGTCCGCTGCTCGAGCGCGAGCGCGACTGGTGTCACGCCGAGCTCGCGCTCGCGCTTCCCGAGCCCCTGGCCGAGCTCGCCGCGGCGGCGGGGCTGCGCCGCGAGCGACTGACCTACTCGTATCTCATCCTCCGCCGCGACTCGCGCCGCCTCTGGGATCTCGCCGAGCGCGATCCGCGCGCGTATCGGATCGTCGGCGGCCCGATCGGGAGCAAGGGCAAGACCGAGTGGGAGGGCTGCGGCGCGCACGCCCTGGTCCGCCTGCGCCGGCTCGATCGGGAGCGCACCCTCTCGAACGCCGCGCTCGACGGCGCCGCGCGCGGGACGCTGCTGCGCCTCGACCGCGAGCTCGAGGACGGCGCCGACCTGCGCGCCCGCCCCGGCGTCGTGATCGATCGGCTGAGGTAGCGCGGCGCGTGTGCAGCGCGGGTGCGGGCTCGGCCTGGCCCGACGCGATCGTCTTGCCCGTTCGAGGGCGTGTCGCTATGTTCGCCGCGCTCTTTTCGCGGTCGGTCGTCCGCGGGAGCGATGCGCGAATGCCCGACCTCTTCGATCTCGATTACCTCTTCGTCACCGGCAAAGGGGGAGTCGGGAAGACCACCGTCAGCGCGGCCCTCGCGCTCGCGGCGGCGCGGCGCGGCAAGCGCGTGCTCGTCGCGATGTGCAACTCGAAGGAGCGGCTGAGCCACCTCCTCGAGGTCGACGCCATCGGTCCGCACAACCAGCGCGTCGACGAGCGCATCGACGCGGTGAACATGACGCCGGCCACCGCGCTCGAAGAGTACGGGATGATGGTCCTGAAGGTGCGCAGCCTCTACAAGGCCATCTTCGAGAACCGCTTCGTGTCGGCGGTGCTGCGCGGCACGCCGGGCATCGAGGCCTGGTCGATGCTGGGCAAGACCTACTTCAACGCGAACGAGCGCCTCGAGAGCGGTCGCAAGCGCTACGATCTCGTGATCGTCGACGGTCCGGCGACCGGCCACGCCCTCGACATGCTCCGCGTGCCGCAGGTCATCTGCGACGTGGCGCCGCCCGGTCTGCTCCGCAACGAGGCGGAGGGCGCGCTCGCGTTGTTGCGCGACAAGAAGCGCGCGGCGGCGGTGCTCGTCACGCTCGCCGAGGAGATGCCGGCCAACGAGACGATCGATCTCCACGCGGCGATGACCGGCGAGATCCGCATGTCCGTCGCGCGGCTGGTCGTGAACAGCGTGCTCGCGAAGCTCTGGAAGCCCGAGGAGCGCGGGCCCATCGCCGCGCTCCCCGCCGCGCTCGACGCCGCCTCACCGGCGCGTGCGCTCGCGCTCGCCGGGCGGCAGCGCGCGCTCCGCGAGGGAGTCCAGCAAGAGGCGATCGCCAAGCTCAGGAGCGCGCTCCCGGACGTCCCCCGCACGGTGCTCCCGATGCTGCACGTCCCCGAGTTCCGCCGCGCCGCGATCGAGTCGCTCTCCGAAGCGCTGTAGCCAGCTCAGCGCTCGGCCTCCGGCCCGATCGCGACGGCCTCGAGGACCCAGCGGTCACGGCCTCGGTCGCGCCTCACGACGCGCAGCGCGATGGCGTCGCCGGCGACGGCGCGCACGCGCTTGCCGTCGCGCTCGCGCAGGACGACGCCGTGCTCGTCGGGCTCGAGCCACACGCCGTCCCAGCGCTTCGCCAGATCGAAGAGGTAGACCTTCACGTCGATCGCCGGATCGTCGAGCTGCACGTGCAGCTTGCTGCCGGACGCGCCCATCACCGTGCCGCGCCACACACGGCGAGACGTCGCGGCGAGGTCGGCCTCGAAGAGTCGATCGATGACGCGCCGGTTCACGAGATCGGTGATGGCGCGCTGCACGTCCTTGCTGCGGTTGGCCGACTCCACGACCGCTGCGCGCAGCGCCTCCGGGTCCGGCTCACCGCTCGGGCCGTCGAGCATCTGCAGGGCCTCGCCGTGCAGGTAGACGCCGACCACCTCGCGCATCGGCGCGGAGAAGCGCGCGTAAGGCTCGAAGCCGGCGCCGTGGTGGGTGCCCGGCAAGGTCGCGTACGTGGATCGCACGTTCGTGAGGATCGCCTGGCGCTGGATGGCGCGCGCGACGCGCGCGTGCGCTCCCTCGAAGGGCAGCGAGGCCACGTAGACCGCGAGGCTGGCGTGGCCCTCGTCCCACCGCCACGTGTCCGGGAGCCGGTGCCCGCGGACGATGCTCGCGATCGCGTCGCGCAGGCTCTCGACGCGCGACGGATCGGGAGGCGGGTGCACGCGGTAGATCGGCTCGACGAAGGGCGAGTCGGTCTCGGCGAGCAGGCGCGCGCCTTCCGCGTTGCAGAGGAGTGAGATCTGCTCGTTCCAGAGCTCGACCGGCCGCCGCACGCCCTCGAGCACGACGAAGCGCTCTCCCTTCGCGCTCGAGAGCGCCACGTCGACCTCGCGCCGCCGGTAGCGCACCACGTCGCGCTCGGCGGCCTCGGCGAGGCGCGCCTCGCCCACCTCGCGCATCGCGCGAAGCGAGCCCTCGATCTCGCTCCCGGTGAGCGCGCTCGCGCCCGGATCGTCGAAGAGGCGCTGCGCGTCCTCGAAGCTCAGCTTCGCCCGGCTGCGGATGCGCGCGCGCACGAGCTCCGTCCTGATGGAGCGCCCCGACGCGTCGAGGTGCATGTCGAAGACCAGCGCGCGCCGCGGGCCGTCCGGGTTGAGCGAGACGATCCCCTCGGAGAGGGAGCGCGGCAGCATGGGGACCGAGAGGCCCGGCAGGTAGTAGCTCGCGCCGCGCCGCAAGCACTCGGCGAAGAGCCCGCTCGCGCGCGGCACGTAGCTCCCCGCGTCGGCGATGGCGTAGCGCACGACCCACCCGCCGCCGTGCCGCGCCTCGACGTGGATGGCCTGATCGAGATCCTTCGCGCTCGCGCCGTCGATGGTGACGAAGGGCAGCGCCTCGAGGTCGGTGAGCTCGGGTGCGTCGAGGCGGGGCGCGGCCAGGGTGCGCTCCGCCTCGAGGAGAGCCTCGTCGGGGAAGGCGACGTCGACGCCGAAGCGCGCCGCGATGGTGTGCAGCTCTGCGAGCGCGGTGCCGGGCCCCGCGAGCTCGCGCACGACCTCGGCGCCCCGCTCGCCACGCGCCGCGAGGACGACGGTCCCCTGCGCCCCCTCGCCGCGCGCGATGGGCGTGCGCTCCCCGTCGACGAGCGCAGAGAGCGTGTCGCCGTCGACGAGGGCGACGAAGTGTTCTCGGGGCGGCGGCGCAGGGAGCATGAGCCGAGCATACGACGTCGCGCTGCCGGCCGGTGACGCGTGCTGGCTTCGAGCGTGCCGTCGATGGCGAGCTCCACGTCGGCGGGCGTCTTCCACGGGCACCGCAGCACCGCGCTCGCCCCGCGTGGGATCGAACGCCGCGGGGCATCGCAGCGGCGCGGAGCGCTCGGCGCAGCGGGCGCGGAGCGGCATCGGAGCTGCAGACGAAGAGGGCTCGGAAGCAACCCCGAGGAGGAATGCCAATGTCCATACGGAAGCTCGCAGTGCCGTTCGCGCTCGTGCTCGTCGCGCTTGGATGCGGTGGCGGGCCGGAGACCCGCGCGGAGGAGCAGGCCGCGATCTCGCAAGCTCGCGCGACCATCCAGACCATGACCGCGCGTGACGCCAGCCTGCAGAGCGTGCTCGATCGCTCGTACGGCTACGTCGTCTTTCCCCAGGTCGGTGAGGGAGGGTTCATCGTCGGCGGCGCGCGCGGCCAAGGTGTCGTCTTCGAGCGCGGCCGCCCCGTCGGCTTCGCGACGCTCACGGAGGGGTCGATCGGCCTTCAGGCCGGTGGGCAGTCCTACTCCGAGATCATCGTCTTCGAGGACCCGGGCGCGTTCCAGCGCCTGAAGGCCGGCAACTTCGATCTCACCGCCGACGCGCAGGCGATCGCGCTGACCTCGGGGGCCTCCGCCAACGCGCGCTTCGAGGGCGGCACCGCCGTCTTCGTGCTGCCCGAGGGCGGCCTCATGGCCGGAGTCACCGTCGGTGGCCAGCAGATCTCGTTCGAGCCGATGGTCTGATCCGACCACTCGATGATGTGCTTCGAGAGCGGGGCTCGCGCGTGTGTGCGC
>JAEZBP010000838.1 GCA_023427125.1 Pseudomonadota bacterium
GGCGCGGCCTCGGGCTCGGCCTCGGCCTCCGGGGAGGTCTCCGGCTCGGGCGCGGCCTCGGGCTCGGCCTCGGTAGCGGGCGCAGCAGCCGCTTCGCTCGGCGTCTCGTCGGCCGCCACTGCGAGCGCCTCCATGCTCCCCGTGCCGCGCTCGAACGTGCTCGGCCCCGTGTCCCCGCGGCGCGCCACCAGATCGGCGATCTTCGCCTCGCCGCCCGCGTCGACCTTCACGAACTTGATGCCCATCCCGGCCGGGCTCTCGGCGGTCGCTCGCTCCTTCGGGCGGACCCACACCACCCGGCCGACCGCCTTCACCAGCGTCTCCGGGTCGAGCTCGAGCTCGATCTTCACCAGCGTGCTCTTCGGGAGCGGCGCATCGGAGCGGACGAACAAGCCGCCGATCGAGACGTCCCTCGAGTGCTGCTCCACGAAGTCGACGACGCTCGGGCTCCTCAGCCTCACCACGGCCTCGAGCTCCGTGCGCTTCTGGTTGCGCTCGTCCTGCATGTCGTCCTCGTCCCAGGGGGGCACCCCCCACGCCGCTCGAGGGCGAGACCTACCGCAACTCGGCGCGAAAGTCAGCCGTTGAGGATCGACGCGCGGCCTGGCTACCATCGGGCGAGGTGAGCAACATCTTCGTGGATCGCGTGCTGCGCATGACGACCGAGCTCGGCTTCTCCGACGTCGAGGTGCGCGACGACTCGGTGCGGGTGGCGGTTTCCGTCGACGCGGGTGTCCTCGTGGACGTCTTCGTGCGTCCCTGCGGCGAGATGCACGGCAAGGAGGTGCTCGAGTTCGCGAGCGGCGGCCTCGACCTGCCGAGCGACGACGCCTCGAAGATGCCCCTCCTGATCCTCGCGCTCCAGCGCAACGCGGACGTGATGCTCGGGCACTGGGGCCTCGACGAGGGCGAGGCGGGCTCCACGCTCCGCGTCTTCCACGCGCAGATCACCGAGACGATGGATCTGCCCGAGCTGCGCGGCGCGCTGCTCGGGGTCGCCGACGAGTACGCGACCCTCGCCGGCGCGTTCAGCGAGCTGAAGCGCGCCGGCTGAGCGCGCGCAAGCAAACTCAGAGAGCGTGAATTTCTCCCGCCGCCCATACGTGGGACGCCGAGCGGCGCGGCTCCGGCTGACTGGACACCGGGGATGGGAAGCGCCAGCGGGTCGGCGCCGCGTAGCTCGGCCCGCGCGCTCGCGAAGCGCGCGCCCAGCAGCTCAGGCCGGATCGAGCCCCCAGCGCGCGCTCGCCGCGTTGCTGAAGATGCCGAACGCGTTGAAGCGCTGGTACTGCGTCCACCACGCCTGAAACTTCGGATAGCGCTCGAGGTCGGCGCGGGTGCTCCAGTTCCGCTGCCCGTGGTGCATGCGCGCGTCGAGCCCGACGTTCTTCTTCATCCGCACCTCGAGCTCGTACAGCATCTCGCCGATGATCTGGTCGCTGATGCTCTTCGTCTCGGGCTTGCCGTCCACGCGCGTGCCGAGCAGGAGCGGGGCCTCGAGCGTGCAGGTCTTTCGGCCGTACTGCATGGCGAGGTAGTGCTTGGACGCCTGGCTGAACCGCACGCCGATGGGGGAGGTGTGGTTGCGCCCCTTCTTGCGTTGCGCGTCGAGGTGCTCGATCAGCGTCTCGACCGCGGGCACTGCCTTGTCGAACGGCACGAACACCTCGGCGCTCGTGGCGAGCACGTACTTGCCGATGCTCGTCCGAAAGATGTGATCGCTCGCCGAGAGCTGCGTGAGCTTCTCTTCCTTCTCGAAGACGTCGAGCACCTGCTTCGCGGCGAAGCGCGGGTTGGCGCTGGCGAGCTCCGCCAAGTAGTACGTGAGGGACACGCGATCCTTCTTGAGCACCTTCATCTTCCGCTGAAGCTCGGCGGTGCGGGGATCGTCGCGGGGCGCTCCCGCGCCCTGAGAGGGGAGCGCCGTGCGTTCCGTCGCGAGGCAGCGATAGAGGAGCCCGCCCCCGCCTCGGGTGGAGGGGCGCGGCGCGATCAGGAAGTCGAAGAAGTCCTGATCGGCGCGGGTGGGGAGCTGTGCGGAGAGCGCCGGCCAGCTCATGCGGGTCTTCTTCTCCTCGAGCCAGAACGCCGATCGCACGCGCAGCGTGAGGGCGGTGACGATGCCGAAGTACCCGAGCCCCACGACCGCGCTGTAGAACGCGTCGTCGTCGGCGATGAGCTCCATATCGTGCTTGCCGCCCGCGCGGGCCGCCTCGAACACCCCGTGGTCCGTCGGGCCGTCGTGCGGCTCGACGCGGACGTGCTTCACGACGGGCTGGTTCGTCCCCGGGTCGCGCAGGATCGCGATCATCTCCATCGACACGATCAGGTCGGCCAAGGGACCCGTGGTCATGCCGGTGCCGTGCGTGCCCGTCGCGGCGCCGCCGATCAGCGTCTGCCGATCGTAGGAGCCGAGGTTGGGCATCGCCTTCTTTGGCGTAAGCCCCGCGAGCTCCGCGCTGAGCTGGTTGTACGTCATGCCGGCGCGAGCGCGGTGCAGGATCTCGCCGGGGAAGACCGCCGGAAAGTCGGCCCGCCACCAGGACTTGGCCTCGTCCTTCCACTCGAGCCCTACGTCCTCCATGTGGACGACGATGCCGGCGCGCTTCGCGTCGTTCCCTGCGATCCGCCAGGGGCGCGCGACATCCGACGTCGAGCCGCCCGAGCCGGCGGCGCGGATGTGCAGCTTCCGCACGTCCGGAAAGAGCTCGAGAAATTCGATCAGCTGACCGACCGATTGCGGTCGAAAGTAGTTGGTATGGGCGTCCTGCTCGCCCAGCCAGTCAGACCATACGTAGGGGCCACCGTCGAGCATCGGCATCGCTCGCCTCCTTGTAGTCGTTGAGTGGCGCTGTCGGCGAGGAAGGCTCACGTGCGCCATCGCATCACGACCTCGCAATGGGAGTCACCGTCGCGCCCACCGCCGGCGATCCGCACCGTCAAATCGCGCGCGCCGAGGTTCTCGAGCACGCTCTCGATCCCACCGAGGAAGTCCCACCACATCAAGCGGCTATAGCCGTGGTATTCGCGAAAGGCGTAGTGGACGTGCTCGGGGCCCGCGTCCATGACCTCGACCACGCCTCCGTCGACGTAGCGGCTCGACACACGCATCGATTGCTGCAGTGCAACCGCAGGCGAGAGGAAGAGGCGCACGACCTTGAAGATCGACTTGAAGTCCGCGCTGACGGCGCTCCGGGAGAGCGCTCGCACCGTGTTCTCGTCGCCGTCGGTCTCTCGCACGATCCGGCGGAGCAGCGCGCCGTACCAGGAGGCCGGGTACCAGCCGTTCGCGACGATGCCTCCGTGGCGCAGCGTGTCGCCGACCTCCCCTTCGAGCCGCTGTTGAACGCGCTCGCGCACGTCCTCGCCGTGCTCGCGCTCGAGCGCCCGGAGTGTGCCGGTGAAGTTGATGCCCTTCACCCTGCGCTCGGTGGACAGCCCCTCCATGCGGATGAGCATATCGACCAAACTCCGGCGCGAGGGACCGAAGGGAGGTCCACCGTGGAGCGCATTGCGCTCGCGCAATCGGGCGGTCGCGAGGAGACGCGAATGCTCACCCGTTCTGGAGCGCGATGGGCAGCGTGAAGGTGAACGCGCAGCCGCGCCCAGGCACGCTCTCGGCGTGGATGCGACCGCCCTGCGCCTCGACCAGCCCGCGGGCGATGTAGAGGCCGAGGCCCAGGCCGGCGCCGCGCCCGCGCCTCGGCCCGCTGCTCCGATAGGCCTCGAAGACGCGCAGGAGCTCCGCGGGCGCGAGCCCTGGCCCCGTGTCCTCGACCGAGATCGTCACCTCGCGCTCGTCCGCGCGCACGCGCACGGTCACGTCGCCCTCCTCCGGCGTGAACTTGATGGCGTTGCCGATGAGGTTGTCGAGGATCTCGAGCACGCGCTCGCGATCGCACGAGACCACGACGGCCTCGGTCGACTCGGGGAGATCGAGCGAGACGCGGAGCCGCCCCGCGAGCGGGCGCGCGGCGTCGACCGCGTGCCGCACCAAGGGCGCGATGAGCTCCGGCGAGCGCTCGATGCGCAGGGTGCCGCCCTCGAGCTGCGAGAAGTCGAGCAGATCGCGGATGAGCCGCTCCATGCGCCCGGCGGTCTCCACGATGCGCTCGGCCTCCTCGCGGAACACGTCGCTTCCGTCGCGTGTCGCGCGGCGCAGGACGTTCGAGGCCGAGACGACGATCGTGCCGAGCGGCGCGCGCAGATCGTGCGACACGATGGCGAGCAGGCGCTCTCGCGCACGCAGCGCGCGCTCCGCTTCCGCGAGGTGCATCTGACACTCGAGCGCCGCGCCGAGCCGGCGCGCGACCTCCTCGGCGAGCACGAGGTTGCCGTGATCCCACGCGTGCGCGCCGGTGCCGAGCAGCATCCCGCCGAGCGCGCGGCGTGGAGAGCGGACCGGGACGACCATCATCCCCGTGAGACCGAGCTCCCAGAGGTGAGAGGCGTGCTCCGGGCGAACGGCGAGCGAGGGGACCTCGGCCTCCGCGATCGGCCACCGGATCACGGGCGTCGCGGTGCGGGCGGCCTCCTCCATCGCCCACGTGAGCGCGAGCGGTCGCGCCGCGTCCACGAGCTCCTCGAGGACGGGCTCTCGGTGCGAGTCGGTGTGGTGCGCGACGGCGACTTGCTTCCGGCCGTGGCGCTCGCTCCACTGCACGACGCCCCAGTCGGCGAGCCTCGGGCAGATCGCGTGCAGCACCGCGCGCGCGCCGTCCTCGGCGCTCGGCAGCTCCGCGAGGGCTCCGCTCACGTCCGCGAGCACCTCGGCGCCCGCGCGCCGGCCGCCGCCGCTCGGTGGCCGGTGGTGACGCTCGCTGTCGGTCCGGCCCAGAGGCATGCGGCTCTCCGTCACTCGCAGCCGGGCGCGGGGCCCGACCGGGCTCGACTCCTCGACCACGCCGACCAGAACCAGACGGCCGTTCGCAGATCGTCGGGATCGAAGGGCTTCTGGAACACCGCGCGGGCACCGAGCGCGCGCGCCTTCTCGCCGACGTCCGCGCCGAACGCCGTGATCACGATGACGGGGACCGCCACCCCGCGCTCCGACAGGCTGGCGAGTACGTCGATGCCGAGGCGGCCCGGCATCCTGTGGTCCGTCACGATCACGTCCGGCAAGAGCTGCTTCGCGAGCAGCTGTCGCAGCGCCTCCGCCAGCAGGTTCCCGTTCGCGACGGACGTCACCAGGAAGCCGTCGTGGACCAGGAAGTCGACGAGCGCCCAGCGGATCTCGTCGTCGTCCTCGGCGAGCAAGACGAGCGGTCGCTCCGCCTTCCCGAGCCGGAGATCGTTCACACTCTCATCACCCATCATCATCCCTCTCCCGATCGCGCCGCGCGTGCCGCTGCGGTGGCGCCGCTCGCCACCAGGATCTTTCGCACCTTCGACGTCGTCCGATCGCGCGGGAGCGACCGCAGCGAGAGGACGAGCGTGTTTCCGTCGGCGAGCTCGAGCCCTCCCTCGATCACCGCCGCGATGTCCCGGACGGCGTGGAGCCCGAGGCCGGAGCCCGAGCCGCTCCGGCGATCGAGATCGTCCCCCGTGCGCAAGGGATCGAAGAGGTCCTCGACGTCGCCGGGCGCGACGGGATCGCCCATGTCGTGCACGAGGATCCGCGCCTCGCCGCTCGGGCCAGGCGAGAGGGTGATCCGGACGCGTCCCTCTCGCGTCACCTGCACGGCGCGGGCGACGAGATCGAGCAAGACGAGGCGCGTGATGCGCCGGTCGGTCGCGAGCGCCCGTAGATCCGACGGCGCCTCGAGGCCGAGCTCGACCCCCTTCTGCTGCGCGGCGCTCGACATCTCTCGGATGACCTCCTCGGCGACCGTCGCCAGCGACACATCCTCCACCGAGAGCTCGGTGCGGCCGCTCTCTGCGCGCGCCCACTCCATGAATCCGTCGACGAGGTGCGTCAGGCGGCGCGACGAGCGCGCGATGCGGTCGAGCGGATCCTTGATGCCGGAGGGCATGCTCGCCTCGTCGGCCTGATGCTCGAGGATCCGCGCGTGGAGCTGGATCGCCGTGATCGGCGTCCGCAGCTCGTGCGACATCATCCGGAGGAAGTTGCCCTTGATCTGGCTGGCCGTCTCCGCGTTCGCGCGCGCCTCCTCGAGGTCCTCCATCACGCGCACGAGGTGCTGCTGGCGCTTGGCCGCCTCCTCCGCCAGGCGGAAGAGGTCGCGCTCCTGCGTACCGAGCGTCGCGCCGAGCAGATCGCGCGCGCGCTTCTCGCTGATCAGGGCGCGCACGCGCGCGGTGAGCTCCGGGATGTAGAAGGGCTTGCGCCAGACGTCGCGCGCACCGAGCTCGAAGAGGCGCTCGATGTCGCCCCCGGCCTCGCGCCCGGTCAGCACGACGACCGGGTGGCGGGCGAGCTCTCCCTGGGCGCCGAGCGCGCGGATGACGGACTCGCCTTCCATGACGGGCAAGCCCAGATCGATCAGCGTCAGGTCGGGCCGAAGCCGGAGCGCGCGCTCGATGGCGGTCGCCCCGTCGAGCGCCGAGACGGTCGCGTGCTCGGGCTCGAGCACCTCGACGAGCAGCCGGTGCAGGGGCTGGTTGTCCTCCACGATCAGCACGAGCGGGCGGCCGTCGCGGGGGACGGGCCGCAGGTGCAGGCCATCCTGGGCGCGCAGCTCGAGGCGCGCGCGCGCGGCCACGCTCTCGGCGAGGCGGTGGCGCTCGGGGCCCCGCTCGCCCCTCCTGCGGACCGGCACGCCGCTCGGGGCGCGCTGCGGGACCCGGATCTCGAAGCTCGCGCCGCTGCTCCTCTGCGGATCGATCTGGAGCGTGCCTCCGAGCAGCGCCACGAAGTCGCGCGAGGTCCCGAGATCGAACGCGACGCCTCCGGCGAGCACGCGGACGCTGCGATCGATCGGCCGCGAGGGATCGAACATGCGATCGATCGCGTCGGGCGAGACGC